>JANNPR010000794.1:0-5905 GCA_031400345.1 Planctomycetota bacterium
TAGATGACAGTGTGCCACCGGCCGCGGCCGGAGTTGACGTGGATGTTCAGTAAAAATTATTTCGGCGGCAAGCCAGTGCTGAACAAACATAGGACTTAATGATGCGAATTGTTTCGTTCTGCAACTGGTTTCGGCCGAAGACCGACTATTTTGTTCTACCGTTCCAGCACTGGCTTGCCGCCGAATGAGCCATCACGTGTCACCCAAGTCAACTCCGGCGGCGGCCAGTGGCACACTGTCACCTAACTCAATCTTGAGCCTCCCCGACTGCCGACTGCCGACTTCCTCGCATGAATTCCGAGTCGCGTATGTAGGGTTCCAACTCGGTGCCCGGCATCAGTCGCAGAAGGATCGGCGTGGTCATGACCGTGGTGACCATGGCCATGATCACCAACATGCAGAACACGCTGGGGGGGATCACGCGCAGTTGGTAACCGACGTTGATCACGATCAGTTCCATCAAGCCTCGAGTATTCATCATCGCGCCGATACTTAGCGCCTCGCGCGGCTTGAAGCCGTTTAGCCAGGCGGCACATCCGCATCCCCCGAACTTGCAAATCACGGCTGCGGCGAGCACGGCTCCGCACAGTAACCACATCTCAACGGTATGTAGGCTGCCTATGTCGGTACGTAGACCGGTATACGTAAAGAAGATCGGCAAGAAAAAAACGGTCACGAAATCACGCAATCGTCCGGTCACAGCTTCGCGAAATTCGACTTCGCTGGATAGCACCGCTCCTAAAATAAATGCGCCAAAAATGGCGAAGATGCCAATCAAGTTCGTCACGATCGCACATCCGAAAACCACGGTGATGATCACCGCCAGCGAGTTCAAACCGAGATCGCCTCCACCGGCCGCGAGCGTACGCCGCACCCAATGCCGTAACAATGGCTTGGCGACGAAGATCATCAGCAGAGCAAAGCCCACCGTTTCTCCGAGCATCCGCAACGTATTCATCAAGTCGTATCCACCCCGCACCAAGGCGGATACGGCTGCCAGCAGCATCCATCCCACTACGTCGTCGATCGCTGCAGCGGATATGGTAATCGTGCCTACCCGCGAACGCGTGATGTTTAACTCCATCATGATCCGACCCAGCACCGGCAACGCCGTGATTGCCATCGCCGTGCCCATGAAAAGTACCAGTCCCCAAAAATCGGGAACGATATTTCCGTCAGGATGCGGCTCGATCCGTGGGTGAAGTAGCATCGCCACTCCGGCACCTAGGATGAAGGGAAGTACAATCCCAGTCAGTGAAATGGAAAGCGCGGCGGAACGGTTATTTCGCAGGTGTGAGAAATCAAACTCCAGGCCGACAAGAAACAAAAGTAGGATCAAACCCAACTGACTGAGGGTTGTGAAAATCCAGTTTAGCGTTACTTGATATAGCTCGGGAGAAATTGCGGCGTCCTGCGGCAGCGGGTTAAAGATGGCTCCTGTGAGCTGTGGAACAAAATAACCGAGCAGCGACGGACCTAGGAACAGACCGGCGGCAATTTCACCAACAACGCCTGGCTGCCCGAGTTTCCGGAAAAGCATCGAAAACAGGCGAGCCACCAGGATGATTACGCACAGCTGCACAAGAATCGGCAGCAGCATTTCCTCGATGTGCATCCGCCGCATCGCCGCGATGTTTTCTGTCAGGTCGGAAGTGTCAGCAAATAGTTGAGGTAAGTCGTGAATCACGGTCCGGCTCGGTCCCAAATTTCCCCCTCACCCTGATCCCTACCCATCCCCAAAGACGTGCCACCACACGTCAACAAACACGAACTGCAATTACCGCCAGATATTGGTGGAGAGTGAACATTCATTCGGCTTATGTTCGTCAAACCGATTCGTTCGTCAAGGCCGAGCCGGTCCAGTCACTCCCGTGGTCGACGTTAAATCCGAGCTTAGTTGCTGAATCCATTGCCGGATTAAAGAGGCGCCATCCTCATCAATAACGTTGGAAGCAACGTGCGGCATCCGTCCTAGGCCTAATTTCTGCATGCGGAAAAGCAACAACGAGCGATCGGGATCTCCCAGCAACAATATGCGGGGATCGCGCAAGTCGAAATTTCCTTGACCGGCACGGGTTTGAAGCGTTCCAGTTTGTGCTAGAGGAAGAGACGCTAGTAATTGAAATTCAGCATTACCGCCTCCCCATTGACGATGACAATGGGAACAGTTGGCGTGCAGATACGCGCGAGCCCGCAGGTTTAGGTCTGCACTATCGTCGCGATAATCGACTAGTCGGGGCAGCTTTTCCGGCGACGATGGAAGGGGTTTCGTAAAGACCTTTAGGTGATCGAGCGTAGCTAACTGGTTGGCAGTGACCCCGCCGTAAACGTGATCTCGATTCATTTGAAGTGTGTTCACGCCAAGAGCATATTTCGCAGACATCGTATGACACAATGTGCACTCAGCGCGGCTAGGAAATCGCCAGACTTGCTCGCGCGTGCCGCCGGCGGCGCTCGGATCGCGAATTCGAAAGGTTTGGGTTAACCCGGACGCATCCACTAGAGTCGCATCCGTCTGCTGATCATTCCAAACGTAGGTATAACCGCGCCAATATTGGTCCCCGTACTCTTCCGTGCCAGGCATATGTTTGTGATGCAGAATTCGGGTCTCCAGCCGTCTTTGACTGGCGGGCTTACCGACTTCGAGCTCCAAGGAAAATGTCTTCACCAAGACCGCATCGTGCGGAAACCGCCACCCGGGTTCAGCGCCGGGGGCACCTGGCGGATACAATACTCCGTCGAACTCAATTTGACCTTCACCGGGGAGTGCGATAAAGCGTTCCTTTTTCGCCCCGTCGGACCAAAGCTCGGCATTCACCGAATAGGGAATCAACCCCGGTGCGGGTATGTGCTCTGTGGTCGAACTAAAGAGGCCTGTCTCGCTAAGTTTTCTCGGAAAATCGGCATGGGATTCTGTCGTTTTCGGAGCGGCCGCCAAGCCATGTATGCGGCCACTGGCAAAGTCCACAAACATCAACTCGCCGTGATGGTCTTGCCCGATATCCACAATGCGGAGCTGCGTGTCTGCTAACTCGTGATGATCGCTGACCTTTTGATTCGCATACTTGAAGCTCCAGATGCGACCTGTGTCATAGTCGCCATAGATGTAAGCCCCCTGGACGTCCGGATGCTTGCTTCCGTGGTAGACATGACCGCCCGTGATCGAGCGAAAGTCCGCGTGAGAATGTTCCACAATCGGCAGTTCGATGGGATCGGGTCCGCGAGGTCTCTCTGGACGAAATGGGTGCGCGCCCTCGGTTACGCTCCACCCATAGTTACCTCCTTTTTTTACTAGGTAGACCATCTCCCATAAATCTTGCCCGACTTCGCCGGCCCACAAGTTGCCTGTCGGTCGATCGAAACTAAATCGCCAGACCTGCCGATGTCCATAAGAATATATTTCGGGCCGAGCAGCCTGGTTGTTGACAAATGGGTTATCGGCGGGAATACGGTACTCCCGACCGGCATCCTGGTGATCGATATCGATTCGCAGAATGGCACCGAACAGGTCGTCGAGTTTTTGGCCCGTCTCGAGCTGATCTCCGACTCCGCTGCCATCGCCGGTGGCTAAATATAGATATCCATCCGGTCCAAATCTTAGGCAGCCACCGTTATGCCCGCCCGAGGGCCAGGTGAAGATAACCGTCTCGCTGGCCGGATCCGCTCGCATCGGGAGTTTGGTGGTTGAGCGAAAACGGGATATGCGACTTCCAGTCGGCGACGGATTTGCTGGGTCGACCAACGACGCGACATAGAAAAAACCGTTCTTAGAAAAAGCTGGATGAAACGCTAAACCATAGATTGTTCGTTTCAAATCGATTACTAAGTCAGCTTCCGTGGCGTCAGGCCGATTTTCGAAGGTCAAGATTTGTCCTGGACGTTGGGCGATCGCTAATCGGTCGGTTCCGGGAATTGCTTCGATCGCCAGGGGCTCGTGAAACTTGAGTTTTTCAAACACGGGTCGGGTGACATACGGGCTATCGGGATCGGGCGTTCCGTGAATGCGCGACGTCGTCCATAAAGGGCGATTTTCGATCCCGTAGGGCTTACGAACAACCTTGTCTGCGGCCTTCAGAAGGCTCGTTCGAGTCATGTCTGCCACGAATACGGCCAGTACAATCGTTAGATGCCATCGCATGGCAAGACCCTCAATTGAGATACATGGTAGTCGGTTTGGGTCGATCTTTTAACGGTCTGCCGATGTCAGTCAGGAAAGTCGGAGGGACTGACACCTAGCTCGACGATGCTACAGCCGACGATGACGTTGAGTCCTCTTCGCTCGGCGTCGTGGACCAATTCGGGACTCTCGGAGCCGGGATTGAGCCAGAGCTCCCCGCAACCTTTTGTCGCGATTTGTTCCATCATTCCTAACCCGACGTGTGGTGGTACGTACATACTGATCCGGTCTAATGACTCGGCGATGTCGCCAAGGGAGCTTCGGGTAAGTAGGCCTTCGATTTCGCCACCCTTGGGATTTACAGGAAACACATCGTAACCGCAGGCCGCATGAGCCCGCACTGATTTATTCCCGAATTTAGATTTGTCTGCACTGGCACCGATGATTGCCACAGTTGGCTTTTTCATGATCTTAAGACCCTGATGTAAAAAATCGTAGTTCTCTTCGTAATACGTTTACAAGGATTGCTGTTCAATAATTCGTTGCTGTCGACTGTCTTTCTATTTCAGCACACTGCGGTATGCCGCCTCGTCAAACCCGACAAGTAGAGTCTTGCCAACTCGAAGCGTCGGTGCACGTAGGTTTCCAGTCGGGCCTAGTAAAAGGCTCGCAAGAAACTCTGCGTTTGGCTGTTCTTTTTCGAGGTTTATCTTAACGACGCGTTTTCCTTTGCTGGCAACGATTTCGTCTACGTCTCCGACCAAGCGTAAAGCATCGCTCTTATCTATTTTCGTTTTCTTCGCGTCGATTTGCTCCACCGTCTCGATTTCTCTCTTCGCAAGAAACTCTTGCGTTTTGATGCACGTCTTTCATCCTGACCGGTGATAACTCCAGTCGACCTTCGTCATTTTGAGATCTCCTTTACAAAGATGTGCGGTCAAAGTACGCGGAATCAATGGCAAGATCAATCAGGATGATTGCAGCCTGACGAAACCACCCTTGCTACCACCATAAGCAAGATCCAATACGAATCACGAAAGCACGAAACGCGAAAACACTAAATAGCTGCTAAAGAACGATCTTTTTGATGACCAAGGTTGTGGCGTCGAGGTAGAGGAGCGACCGACCTGGATACCGGTGATTCTCGAATGGTTAGAATGCCTTGATGAAGCAAGGCTACTTCCATTGCGATTTGATGTACGCTGCAATCCTCCGTTTTTGTTTCGTCTTTCGTGCTTTCGTGATTCGTATTTAAAAGCTGGGCGGACTCCAAGCCGGTAGTTCAACTGCGCTCATTCCTCCCTCTCCTTCCACAGTATTGGCTTGCCTTCCCATAGCCAAGTCCCGTTTTCCTGAACCAGAAGTCGCGGACCACTTCCCGCGGCGGGTAAAGCGTTCGTTTTAGGAAACCATCGTGCCAATTCTTGTTTGACATGCGCGTGCTGAGGATCTTGCGCTAGGTTGGTCCATTCGTGTGGATCGGTGCGGTGATCGTACAATTCCTCCGAACCGTTCGCGTAACGGATATATCGCAGGTGTTCGGATCGCACCGCGTGATTGTTGAGGTTGTGAGTTGTCACGGCCGGCCACTGGCGTTTAGTGGCCTGATCGCGCAGTTGCGGAACCAAACTATGTCCTTCCAGGCCGCTGCGAACGGGTAAGTCGCAGAGTTCCACTAACGTTGGATATAGATCCAGCAATTCAGCTGGCTGAGCGCAGGACGTCTTCGAAGAAACTTTTGGACCGGCAATGATGAGCGGAACGCGGGTTGACCTCTCCCATAAACTG
>JANNPR010000795.1:0-1091 GCA_031400345.1 Planctomycetota bacterium
GCTCGCCTTGACGGCTGGCACGAGGACGACGTGGAATTCGTGTTCGGCATGGACGCCAGTCCAAAGCTAGTAGGAATCGCCGATAATTTGCCCGAATCCGCCTGGACGGAACTCCGACGTCCGGAACCGACTCCCGGTAAAACCCGCGCCCGTCGTACCAACTACAAACAGGAATTCGTGGTCGCACACGCTTACACGAACAAGACCTTGGAGCAGGAATGGGTCGCCGAATTCGAATACCAGCCGTATAAATGCCGAAACATATATCGCATAGTCGTGTTGCGAAAGAAGGTGTCGGTGACGGCGGGTGAGCAAAAGCTGTTTGATGACTCCCCGTACTTCTTCTACATCACCAACATTCGAGAAGCTTTGCAAGCCGAAATCGTCTTCGAGTCCAATCAACGTTGCGACCAAGAAAACATCCACAGCCAGTTGAAGGAAATGGGCGCATTGGCCGCGCCCTTGGATTCACTCAACAGTAATTGGGCTTACATGATAATGGCCACGCTCGCTTGGAATCTCAAAGCTTGGTTGGGTATGTCGCTCGACGAGACGGGAAAGCCAGAAGCGAGGAAACAACGCGGCGCCGAAAAGCAACGTATCCTCCGAATGGATTTCAGCACCTTTCGACAAGCCTTTATCTTGATCCCAACACAGATCGTGCGTGGCGCACGACGCCTGATCTATCGACTTCTATCATGGAACCCATACCTCGAAACAATCTTTCGATTGCAAGACACGTTCATGCAGCCAATGCGAACCTGACTGGATCACTAATGAAGCCGAAGTCTGGATGCTTCGGTACCATATAAACGCCTAACCCAAGAACGACTCAACTCATGCCACACCAACAAATCGATTCTCTACCGACGCAAGATCGGCCGCCCCGACATGCGCGCTCGTCGTCGTCGAAAAACTCATAAAAACTTCGCTTGATTTAGGCCTAGTGGCGTTGATTTCTCACGCGATGGAAACGAATCTATAATTTCGTTGTATACTTACGTTCAGTCGCCTGCTACTATCCGCGCAACCTAGCTCTTTTTCATTGGTGAACGTCAACAGCATGGCCAAAGTCAGCCAGCCTCCGACAT
>JANNPR010000101.1:0-5765 GCA_031400345.1 Planctomycetota bacterium
TTCGAGCAGCGCTTGCGTCAGCACCCGAACCGTGGCGGCGGGCGCCTTCTGCACAAATATATCGCCGTTCCCTCCGTGCTCGAATGCGTACAACACGAGTTCGACCGCGTCGTCCAACGTCATCATGAAGCGTGTCATCTCGGGGTCGGTGACGGTGATCGGCTTGCCAGCGAGGACCTGCTCGACGAACAGCGGGATCACCGAACCGCGCGACGCCATCACGTTGCCGTAGCGCGTGCCGCAAATCACCGTGCCCGTCCCTTCCAGGTTGCGCGAAACGGCGACCATCACCTTTTCCATCATCGCCTTCGAAATTCCCATGGCATTGATGGGATACACCGCCTTGTCGGTGCTCAGGCAGATCACCCGCTTGACGCCGACAGCAATGGCTTCTTCCAACACATTCTCGGTTCCAAGCACGTTGGTGCGCACCGCTTCCATCGGGTGGAACTCGCAGGAGGGCACCTGTTTCAGCGCGGCGGCATGGAAGCAGAAGTCGACCCCCCGCATGGCCGCTGCCACGCTGCGTGGATCACGCACGTCGCCGATGTAGAACTTCAGCTTCGGGTGGTTGTACTTCTTGCGCATGTCATCCTGCTTCTTCTCGTCACGACTAAAGATACGAATCTCGTCGATTGGCGAGGAGAGAAAGCGCTTGAGCACCGCATTTCCAAATGACCCAGTGCCTCCTGTGAGCAATAAAGTACCTCGCAATTTGTGCTCCTCAAGAAGGATTTTCGGTTCCGGCAACGCGAGAACGAATCAATCGGGCGGGATTTCCGCCAACGATGGCGTAAGGTGGGACATCTCGCACGACCACTGATCCGGCGGCAACTATCGCGCTGTCGCCGATATTAATGCCATTAAGAATTATGGCTCCATGGCCGATCCAGACGTTGCATCCAATACGGGTAGGATTCCAATGCTCTCTCCCACTGTCGATCATCAAAACTTCAGGAAGTTCGAAGGCGTGGTCGCCGCCCACGATGGCGACCGAATTGGCGAGCATCGTATTGTCCCCAATCGTGATATCGCCATCCAAGTAGGAATAGCGTCCCACATAGCATCGATTTCCAAGCGTGACCTTCCCTGGAAAAATGAAAAGTGATTTGTCCAATCTACAGTCGTGCCCAATTTCCCTGAAGCAGTACAAGAAGTTGGTCTGGAGGAAGAGCAAGACCCGCCGTGCTAAGCGTTTCAACATTAAAGACCTGCCTCGTCCCGCTCGACGCGGAAAGATGTCGGTGCCTCGCCGGCATGGAAAGAAGCTGCTCGCCCCCATTCAAACGGTGATATCAGTCTACGCAAAGTTTGCTCGATGTCGTCAATGGTGATGCCTAAATATGGTCTTGGAAAATACAACGAAGGCTCAAAGGTAGACGCCTCATACACTAGAACTGGCGCAATCCCACGCGCATCGAAGAATACCGTTGAGTTGATGGTTACGAAGATAGGTCTTACCGCACTGAGTTCTGCCCAGTCAAAGATGAGATTTCCATTAAACGTGACGTTGGCCCGTCCGAAGCGTTTAGGCCGGTAGTTGGGGTGCATTTTGATTGCGTAATTTATAGATAGCCCGAGCGCCAACTCGCTCAACACGGCGTCAAGGTGCCGTAAAGCGTCGGCTTCAGCATCGAGCGAGCTTTCGTAGAACGGTTGGTGGATCAGCACAAGCATCACAGGCTTATTGAGGGATGCCCGATACGGCGCAAGCCCGTGGATCCGACTCCGCACTCCCTCAAGCAAAGTATACTTAATATCGACATTCCTACTGGCATAAAACTCGCGTTGCGAATTTGACAGAATACGAAACTCAGAGTAAGAGATGTTAGGGCAGTAATTGCCGACACCGTGTGCTGTGTTGACTACCCGGACGCCAACGTCAATCAACATTGCGTTTAGAACAAATCCGGCAGTTTCAAATTCGTCACTGGTGAAGAAGCAGAGTGGATTGCTTCGAATGAGTTCTTCGGCGTGACGGCGATTCGTGTAAATTTCGATATCTGCGAGAATAATGTCATAAGGTATGCGCTTCACTAACAGCCAAAAAATCCGCATAAGAGGGTACGGCTGACCCGTCAGCGAGTAGTTTATACCCGTCCGACGACACCAAAGAATGAACCGAAGTTGGCGAGAAAAATTGAGCGGAAATGGGTATATAAGTAGGCGACCTTGCCTGATTTCGGACGGGTACATGTCAGCAGTAACTTCGACCCAGCCACGGATAAAAGTTCTCCCGTACGACGGATCTCTCCCAAAGTAACGAAAGACACGATGGAGAAAGGATTTAGAAATTAGTAGCAGGATCGCGTTAAATGTAACCCGTTGAAGAGCTGAGCCCGGTGTATCGTTACACGAAATGCCACGGAGTAGCGAAGTTGGGATTAACGAACGAACGCTGACGTTCACTCGAATGGATTCGACTGGTGACGACGTTGATGACAAATAGGCGGCTATTGCCGATGCCGTACGAACCGTCTTTGATTTTAATACGTATATATTTTCAAGAACTCTGCGGGTGGTTGGATCTGAGCTAACACGCTCCGACAGGGATCGACAAATATCGTAGTAAATTGACGTTTGGTATAAGTCGGCGGAAGTATTCCGGACTATGTCCCGGACGAATACTTTACGACCATCCGTGTGTATTAATAAATCATCTGCGTTTGGTGGTATCATTAAAGATAGCACCCGCTTCAATAAATATAACATATATAAAAATAATATGAGGATGTTTCAAGAAGTTTTGGAAAATAGATCCGACTAAAACAAACATTATTACGGAAAAATAACGTAATCCGCCTTGACGTAAGTTCGTGCGCGATGGAATAAGAAGTGCCAGAAAAAGAATTAGAGCAAAAATTCCGTGTCGAACCGAGATGTCAAGGTAGGAGTTGTGGAACGATGGATGTCCGGAGAAACCAATTGACTCGTCAAGTAGGATCGCGCCGTGGCCAATATACGGAGATTGTGCGAACAAGTTGAGTCCAAACGAATATATATCCTCGCGATCTTCGAATACTAGCAGTCTGTCAGCTAGGTCCGAATCCAATTCAAGCAACGCTAAGGCCGGCACCGTAAGGCAGACGAGTACGCTGAATCCAATCAAAGTCGGAATCCATTTATTCCGGTTAGCGCTTAGCCAAAGTAGTGCACTGGAAATGAGGAAAAAACCCAACGCAATAAGCGGCGTTCTCGATGTGGTTAACACCGCTGCTACTATCTGCAGGATCGCAGCCAACGGGCGCTTAAAAACAAATGCGTTTAGCAAAAAGGCCAAGGAGAGCATGAATGCGATGTAGTTCGGCCAGTCTGGGAAAAAATCTTGGCCCCAGAGTCGGAAATCGGGAACGCTAAGAAGCAGTAACCCGTTCTCATAGATGCGCAAATAGACAGCCATGAAAAGAATCATGATTGCCCAAATCAGCATAGCGTGGCAAAAACCGTCGAGTACTGCCCGTTTGTGTTGAATGAGCCTTGCGGCTAGTAAAAATAGGAAGAAGAAACTGGTAGTTATTATTCGTGCTGCATCTAAGTTGTGCCTAGTCAGACCGAAAATACTTGAGAGTAGCGCTAATAGAATTAATATTATGACTATAGCTTCGCGTCCGGCACTCGAAGGAACTGGCTTGGAACGACTTCGGAGCACCACCCCAAAGAGAGACAGGAAGGCAAACCAGTAAAGAGGAGGAGTCGGAATCGCTATCGGGACGCCTAGTACGAACCCAATCGACCATTCAAAGGTTGTGTTGCGATCCGCGACTAATTTGATACCGGTTTTGATAAGTTTTCCTTGAAACACCGTTGGGCTCGCCAAGTGGTAATTCCGAGTAGTGCGCAGAAAGAGCCTACGCTTGCCCAGCAGGCTCCAACCAGGCCAAACTTCGGAATAAGGAAAAGATTCAGCAAAAGACTCAATAACGCCGATAAGATTGTACTAATAGCCAACGTTCCCGTTTCTCTATAGTACATAAGAATATTTGCAAAAATTCTTGAAACAGCTAGTAGAAGAAAACCGAGAATTAACCAAGGAGTATATTTAATTATTGGCGAATAATATGGACGTAAGATAAGTGGCACGAACGTTAGGAAAAATGCAATAAAGATTACCGAAGAGACTATTAGACCGGTAGCGTAGAAAAAGTTAATTCGTCGAATTCTTGCTCGATCTAGAGGCATTTCAGAAAGTAATCTGAACATGACTGGAACTAGCGCTTGGTTAAAAGAGTTGGAAACAATATTGATGGCTTGGGCGATTTGAAATGACAGTGAATAGACACCAGCTTCTGCAACTCCGAAATGGGTTGCGATAATGAATCGATCTACCATCGAGATGACCCATCCCGCCACTTGGTGTAGCACTAGAGGCAATGAATAACGCAACGCGTCAACTAGGTGTTCGAGGGAGTTTTGTCGCATCATGAATCCTCCCTTAGATAAGACCAGTAATGACGTACTACCGATCAATATTGGAGACGCTGATTGCGCTAAAACGGCAAGTTGCCAGTCTTGTCGTCCCGAAAGTAGGAAGCCAATTGGAAAAATTAGTTGTAACGTGATCTGGAACGCAGAAAGTTTCAGATACGTCGAAATATTGCCTTGAGTCTGAAGAATAGTAAGGAGAATTTGAACTAATACCTGAGCGGTGGCCGTAGCTAAAGCAAAGAGAACCCATATTCTCGGAAGGCTAGTATATCTGATCAGATCATACGGAATTAGTGCAATGAACATCGCAAAAAGCGATGCAAAACCGATGATGATCTTGATAATCGTCGAAACGAGGAGCTGAAATTTTTCATAGGTTATTTGGAAATAGGCATGCTGTACCGCCGCAGATAATCCAAGTCCCACGACCATCGAGAGTAGAATAAAAAGGACACTGAATATAGCTAGATGTCCGAAATCGTCGGGGAGTAAAGTGCCAGCGAAAACTAGAATGGTTGAAAATTGGGCGCCGGCGGTCAATGCGTTGGATAGGCCGTATGCGCCTCCTCCCTTCCATATAGCTTTCATGAGTAGCTTTAGGGTCAACCAGTCCAGCTTCGCAGCAGAGTCAACATGCAAGAAATCGACTCAGCATTCGTAGGCCTGCGGGACCGCTCTTCTCTGGATGGAACTGACATCCGAAGATGCGGTCGCGCCGGACTGCTGCGCACACGCGATGCCCGCCGTAGATGCAATCGGCTAAGCGATAACGTTCGTCCTCTGGATTAAATGCGAACGAGTGAACTACATATACAGATTCACCTTCAGTTGTATTTTCAAGAGGCGTGTTCATCCAGGACATAGTATCCGTGCGATGCAACCCGGTCCAACCAGTGTGTGGAATTTTCAGAGAATCTCCGGAGATATCAGTCGCTGGCAGAGGCATGACGCTTCCAGAAATTAGGCCAAGCCCGGGATACTCACCGAACTCCCGGCTGACCGTCGCCAACATCTGCATTCCGAGGCAAATACCGAGCAAGGGTCGGGAAGTCGCTGCATAGCGCAGAATCGGATCGATTAAGCCGCGTTCCCGCAGCCCAGTCATACCATCGAAAAATGCGCCGACCCCAGGCAATACAAGCCGATCTGCGGTCTCGATTTCTCGTGGATCGGTACTCAGCACCACATGCGCACCGCATACTTCAAGCGCCCGCTGGACACTGTAGACGTTGCCAATACCGTAATCCACCACCGTAACACTTGTTCTCATAACGATCTCATGTCTATGCCTCTGGCTTTCGCACTGTCTCGCACTTTGGGCAGGCTAGTTCGGTCATAGT
>JANNPR010000130.1:0-4151 GCA_031400345.1 Planctomycetota bacterium
CAACTTCGGCGGCTGCCAGATTATGTGGCACACTGTCACCTCGGTCCCCCATTTTGAGATAGACGCACCCTTAAGACCTACGGCGCCGTTTTGCGCATCTCGCGATTGTAGCCCGTCCGGCCGTGGCGTATCATCCAGTCCTGGTTCTTGATCCCTCCCCTTAAAAGAGTCCGGAGTACCTTAAGATGTCGCGTTTCAATCGGCGCAGGTTTTTACAGACGTCGGCCGCTGTGGGCGCCACTTTTCTCATTACTGGTACTAAGGCGTCAGGCAAAATCCGCGGCGCAAACGACCGGATTCGCATTGCGATTGCAGGTCTGAACGGTCGAGGGAAGAGCCATCTTGACGGCTGGATGGGGCTGAACAACGTCGAGGTCGCATACCTGATTGATCCAGACAAAGATGTGTTGAGTAGTGCGCTCTCCCAGGTCGAGTCGAAGACAGAGGGGAAGTTCACAACAAAAGGCGTGAGTGACGTGCGCGAGGCGCTGGCCGACAAAAACCTCGACGCCATCTCGGTTGCAACTCCCAATCATTGGCACTCGCTGATCACCATCTGGGCCGCACAGGCAGGCAAGCACGTTTACGTCGAGAAGCCGATGAGCCACGATTGCGATGAAGGTCGCATTGTTGTGGAAGCGCAAAAGAAATACGGGGTTGTGATTCAGCACGGTACCCAGAGCCGAAGTAGCGCTAGCATTGCCGGGCTTCACGAAGCGATCCAAGCGGGAAAATTTGGTCCACTGAAGATTTCGTACGGCTACTGCTGCAAACCTCGCAATAGCATCGGCCGGGAGCCGGTCTCTGCGCCGCCAAGCAATCTGGATTGGAACCTGTGGCGAGGCCCAGCCCAGATCGACGACTTCCATAACAACTACGTGCATTACGATTGGCACTGGTTCTGGAAGACCGGCAATGGCGACATGAACAATCAAGGCACTCACCAGCTAGACATTGCACGCTGGGCGCTCAATACCGATCAGACTCACCCGATCCGCGTGATGGCGCTAGGCGGCCGTTTCCAGTGGAACGACCAAGGCGAAACGCCCAACACGATGTTCGCGATCGCCGAGTACCCCAATGGTCAGTACGTGTTTTTTAACGTTCGCAACGTGAACTACACGGGCTACGAGCACCAGGTGAAGAACGAATACTATTTCCAAGACGGCGGCAAGATCCTCGACGGCACGTATTATTCCAAAGGCTCGAAGGATGGCGAAAAACTTTCCTTGGAACCTGGCAAGGTAACGCCGGGCGGCAACTGGGGCAGTTTCATTACCGCTTGCCGTGAAGGGGACCCCGCCATGGCCAATGGCAACGCGCTCGATGCCCATTACGGTTGCGTTCTCGGTCACCTGATGAATAACTCGTATCGGTTAGGAAAGAAGGTGCCGTTCAACGCCAAAGCGGGAGGATTCGCCGATAACCGCGATGCCAGCGAGCACTTCCTGAGGTTGCACGAAGTCATGAACAAGGGCGTCGGTATTCCCGAAAACGGAGCCGAATACACTGTCGGTCCTTGGCTTAGTTACGATCCTTCAACAGAACGACACGTCGGCGACCATGCAGAGGAAGCGAACGCATTGCTGAAGGACCGCAATCGCGACGGCTTTCAGATTCCAACCGTCGCGAATGTTTAGGAAACTGTCGTAGGATGGGCACTCTTGCCCGTCCATAGGTAGGGGATGGGCAAGACGACCTTGTCTTACAGAGATAGGCGATCGGGAATCCAACTCAACGCTATGGCACAGCGAATTAAGCGATGTCGTTGCATTTCAAGCCTGTGGATTGCCATTCTGTTGGGAATCTCGGGTGCTACCGGCATGTCAGATGAGAGCAAACGAGAAGACTCACCTAAGACGACGGGGTTGACTCCCTCTTCCCGTCTCAACATGGTCGGCTCGTATGGTCCGTGGTTGTCGGAAAAGGTGCTCGGCGACGGCCCTGCGCGGCTGTCGTTCCGAACGAGCAAGTGGAATACGCTTGATGAGTGGCGCGGCGCCGTTCGACCTCGCGTTTGGGATTGCATAGCGCCCGTCGATCTAGGTGGCCAACCCAAGGTAAAGGTCGACTCGACCCATGAATTTGACGGACTGCACGTCGAACGTCTGTCGTGGCAGCTTCCGGGTGGGCCGCGAACGGAAGCGGTGTTTCTGAAGCCGGCCGGAGCCACAGGGCGTTTGCCAGCGATCCTTGCTCTCCACGATCATGGCGGCAACAAGTTTCTCGGTTGGCGCAAGATCGCCCGCATCGATGACCAGCCTGGGATGCTCGTCACCTCGCACCAACAGAACTACTATGAAGGCGTGGCATGGGCCAATGAACTCGCCAAACGCGGGTATGCAGTGCTCATTCATGACACGTTTCCGTTTGCCAGTCGACGAGTCCGCGTATCCGAGGTGCCCGAGCGAATTCGACAGGGAGGCATGGATCCCGAACCAGCAGACTTGGATGGAATTAAGCAATACAACGCGTTCGCCGCGGCACATGAACACATTATGGAAAAGAGCCTGATCAGTGCGGGCACGACTTGGCCAGGAGTCTACGTTGTCGAGGACCAGCGGGCACTCGACGTGTTGTGTAACCGCCCGGATGTCGATGCCAAGCGAGTGGGTTGCTGCGGGTTATCGGGAGGCGGAATGAGAACGGTGTTTCTCGGCGGGCTGGACGATCGCATCCGATGTGCTATCGCCGTCGGATTCATGACCACATGGCGCGAATTCCTGATGGACAAGTGCTTTACCCATACCTGGATGACCTACGTTCCACTATTGCCTCGCGATCTCGACTTCCCAGAAATCCTAGCGCTACGCGCGCCTGCGGCGACTATGGTGCTCAACTGCACGGAAGACGCACTTTACACAATCCCCGAAATGCGCCGCGCAGACAGGATTCTTCGCGAGACGTTTGCGAAAGGAGGGGCAGCGGAGATGTACCGATGCAACTTCTATTCAGGCGGCCACAAGTTCGACCTCGCCATGCAGAAAGACGCGTTCGAGTGGTTTGATCGTAGCCTAAAATAAATTCGTTTAACCCCGAACCGCAGGCGACGGTTTAACCGACGTACAAACAACAGCACCGGACCAGACCAACATCGTCGTATCAAGCCGTCGCCTGCGGCTCGGGTTTTGCGTGATTCGAGGATCGAATATGAAGACTATTTTGACAATTTGCGTTTTGCTGACAACGACCACAGCCTGGGGTGGCGATCTCGTCTCCGAGGCGCAGAACAATTGGCATCAATGGCGGGGTCCGGAGGCCAACGGCATCGCTCCGCACGGGAATCCGCCCTTACGGTGGGACGAAAATACAAATCTCCAATGGAAAATCGAGATTCCTGGTCGCGGAGGCTCAACACCGATCGTCTGGAATGATCGCGTATTCATCGTCACCGCTGTCAAGACGGACCGAGTCGTTGACGTGGCCCCACAACCAGAAGAGAAGCCCAATCCTTTCGGTATTAAGAACCCAAACACAATTTATCGGTTCGTCGTGCTGTGCGTTGATCGAGCCACCGGCCGACGATTATGGGAACACACAGCGACGGAGGCACTGCCACATGAAGGGCACCACAACGACAACAGCTATGCCTCGGCCTCTCCCACAACGGACGGTCAATACCTCTATGTCTCGTTTGGGTCTCGCGGAATGTACTGTTACGATATTGAGGGCCATTTGAAATGGACACGCCCGCTCGAAACCGTCCAGACGCGTTTGAGTTTTGGCGAGGCAAGTTCACCGGTGTTGCACGGGGAGTGGCTTGTGTTGAATCGCGACAATGAAGGAAAATCGCAGATCGTGGCATTGGACGCGCGAACCGGGGGAATTCGCTGGAAGAGCGATCGGGACGAAGTCAGTGCCTGGGCTACGCCGTTGATCGTCGACCATGGCGGCGGCACCCAGATAATCACGAACGCCAGTCATCGCGTACGAAGCTACGACTTGGCAAGCGGTAAGGTCCTGTGGGAGTGCGGCGGGCAAGTTGGGAACGTAATCCCTTCTCCCGTTCGCTCTGGCGATCACGTTCTTTGCCTGAGCGGCTATCGCGGCAGTGCGGCACTATCCATTCCGCTGGACTCGCAAGGCGACATTACCGGCACGGACAAAATTGCCTGGCACTACGATCGCGACACGCCCTACGTGCCGTCGCC
>JANNPR010000135.1:0-6056 GCA_031400345.1 Planctomycetota bacterium
GGGGTCGGTGCGCCGCAAATCGATAAACTACGTGGCTTCTATAATCATCCGGGTTTCATCGATGCCACCGTGGACCGAATCAAGAATGTCTTAGGCGCCTTTCCGAACGAGCAACCCGAACGGACGATAATCGTTTTCACAGCACATAGTATTCCTATGGCGATGGCCAACGGTTGCAATTACGAGGCGCAGCTCAATGAAGCGTGCCAATTGGTCTCCGGGGAGTTACAAGGACGGCCTTGGAAGTTGGCCTACCAAAGCCGCAGCGGTCTGCCCTCGCAACCATGGCTTGAGCCTGACATCCGCGACTGCCTTCGCGACATTCGCCGGTTGGGGACTTTTAGCAATGTGGTGGTCGTCCCCATCGGATTTGTTTCGGATCATATGGAAGTACTATTCGATTTGGACATCGAAGCCGAGCAGCTTTGTCAGGAACTCGGTTTGAGAATGATGCGGGCCAAGACGGTTGGTACTCATCCGCAGTTCATGAGCATGATTCGCGAATTGATAAACGAACGCATGAGCGGTGGCCAACGCCGTTCGCTGGGGATAGCGGGGGCCTCGTCCTGACCAATGTCCCGTCGATTGTTGTCCATCGGGGAGGCCATTAGCCCAACCTGCGGAGCGACCCCCGCTTGAGACCTGAAAACCATGTATTGACGCCTGAAGCGTAAGTTTTGACGTTGCGTATATCGAATCCAAAGTCTGTCACCAACCTTGTTTCGGCGGCCGCCAGAGTGGCACACTTCGATTTCCTTCGCTTACATTTCGCGCTTCAATAATCCGGACTAATTATTCGTTGCTTAATACTTCGCAACTTAGATCTAACCGGAGTTCAACCGATGAGTCGCTTTGCGATTACCGTATTCGTCGCGTCGTTGTCTACCGCTGCTTTTGGCCAATCGTTGCGATTTCGCACCCACGAGCTGAATGGTCAGTCGGAGTTTCCCGCCTGTGCTGTTTTGGATGTGAACCGCGATGGACGCCAAGACATCGTCAGCGGGGGTTGGTGGTACGAAGCGCCGCGCTGGGAGAAACGATTCCTCCGTGACGTGGAAGTGATTCGAGATCGATTCGATGACTATTCAAATTTGCCGCTCGATATCAACGGTGATGGATTGATCGACATTATCAGCGTCAACTATCGAAGCAGGTCGTTATTTTGGATGCAGCAGCCTCAAACGACGGACGGCACTTGGGAAAAACACATGATCGATACGCCGGGACCGATGGAAACCGGTCGGTTGGTCGATGTCGACGGAGATGGTCGGTTGGATGTTTTACCGAATGGAACCGACTTCGCAGCCTGGTGGGAATTAGAGAGCCAGCCGAGCGCAATATCGAAGGAATCTAGATGGGTACGTCACGAACTGCCGAAACAGGTGGCCGGCCATGGTATTGGCTTTGGCGACATCAATCGAGACGGCCGCGGCGACATCGTTGGGCGTGACGGTTGGCTTGAGGCGCCGCTAGATCGGCGCCAAGGTCGCTGGACCTGGCACGCGGACTTCGAATTGGATCGCGACTGCAGCGTGCCGATTCTGGTGCATGATGTCGATCAGGACGGTGACGCAGACCTCATTTGGGGGCGCGGTCATCAACAGGGATTGTACTGGCTGGAGCAGTTGACGAGCACGGATGGTCAGCCCGCGTGGTCTCGGCATGCGATCGACACTAGTTGGTCGCAAGCACACAGCATTTTACTGGCGGACTTGGACGCAGACGGCCGAGTGGAACTCGTTGCCGGCAAACGCTACATGGGTCACGAAGGTAAGGATTTGGGTGAGTACGATCCATTAGTGATTTACTGGTACTCATTCGACAAGTCGATCAGAACATGGAAGCGTGGGATCATTTCCACGTCGGCTCGTGCTGGGTTTGGTCTCGATCCCAAAGCAGCGGACGTGGACGGCGACGGCGATATAGACGTTGTGGCCGGTGATCGTGCTGGCCTGTTTTGGTTCGAAAATCTTGGCCTCAGCAAGGAAGCGGCGATGGCTGTGGCGGTTCCAAAATACCCTAACCATTCGGAATTGATGCGGTATTTGGACGACGAAGGATCACTTAAAGCGGTCGTATTGCCAGCCAGTTGGGCGATTCGCCGCAACCACATTCTACGAAACATGGAAGAAGTGATGGGATCGCTACCAGATCCGTCGCGTCGAGTGCCATTAGACACACAGGTGACCGACGAAACGACAACGGACAAATATCTGCGGCAAACGATCAGCTTTGCATCGGAACCAAATGATCGGGTTTCGGCTTACTTGCTGGTCCCAAAACGTCTCAAGAAAGCGACGCCGGCCATGGTGTGTTTGCACCAGACAACCGCGATCGGCAAGGGCGAACCGGCTGGGTTGGGTGGATTGAAGAACTTGCACTACGCTCACGAGTTAGCCGAACGAGGATACATATGCATTGTCCCCGACTATCCTTCGTTCGGCGATGATGCGTTTGATTTTCGTAAACAGGGTGCTCACTACCTCAGTGGTTCGATGAAGGCGATTTGGAACAACATCCGGGCAGTTGACGTATTAGAGACAATTCCCGAAGTTGATCGCGATCAGATCGGTGTGATTGGACATTCACTCGGCGGACATAATGCGCTATTTACAGCAGCATTCGACCTCCGGCTAAAGGCGGTGGTCACCAGCTGCGGTTTCACCGCTTTTCATCACTACTACGGTGGTAATCTAGCGGGGTGGACGAGCGACCGGTACATGCCGCGAATTCGCGATGTCTACGGCAACGATCCGGAAAAGGTACCGTTTGACTTCTATGAAGTATTAGGCGCCATCGCGCCCCGTGCGATCTTTGTTAATGCGCCACTTCACGATGGCAACTTTGAAAACACGGGAGTGAAAAAAGTAATGGCGACTGTGGGAGACGTTTATAAAATGCTGGACAGCGAGGATCGGCTGCAAGGAGTGTACCCCGACGTTGGGCACGATTTTCCTACCGAAGTCCGCACTCAATGTTACGATCGACTTGATCGTTGGCTGAAAAAGGATTGACAGCAGAGATGCACGAGGAAATTCCCGAATCTTTGCCGTTTGAGCTCGGGGAAGCGGAACGACCGATTCCTGTGGATGCTCCGCGGACATGTCGTGAACCGTTCATTCCGTTGCAGAAGGCAGATCTCGTCCGCCATCTTTCCAGTGATCCCGAGTTGCCTGCTTCCGAACGACAACATTTTGTTCGGCTAACTCAACGGTTAGAAACCTCACTGCATCACGAGTTTCGACAAAAGCGAGAGGAACTCAAGCAGCTATATTCTGTCTTCGATCCAGACTCAGACACGAAATTGCTTACACCACCGAATGCAGCCGAACGAAATGCACTCGTTCCAGAAGTGTTCGAGAAGGTTACCCGGATTCTTGAACAGGCCAATTTTTGCAAGCTCTCACCAGATGCCATTGAAGATGCCATTGAAACGGCGAGCCACTGGGGACTGAAGTTGAACGTGGATTTTGACGCCTTCGAACATCTCTTGGTTTTCGTACGTGGCGATATCATGGGCCGGCGCACCTGCAGACGATGGGGCAACCTATATCGGCCTGAGGAGATCGACGTGTCTATTTATCAGCGGTTAGTGATCGTGTTTCGCTTGCGCAAGGCGGATTCAGATGCCTACGCCGACACCAGCAAAATCTACCTAAAGCTCTTTAAGAACATTCCCAAAATCGACATTGATATGCTTTTGCCCGGCACGCGCGTGCGAATGACGTGGCTGGACCGAGGACAAATCTTGTTGCCCACCGTCACCGGGTTTGGAATAGCGATGGTCAAGGTGTTTCAAGGAGCCTTTACCTTGGCTGTCGCCGGCTTGTACGGATTTCTAGCTCTGTTGGGATTAGTGGGTGGCACCATTGGCTATGCGATTCGCTCCTTCATGGGATACATGCGCACCAAGGATCGTTACCAGTTGAACCTGACTCGGAGCTTGTACTTTCAAAATCTAGCCACCAACGCAGGGGTGTTATTTCGATTGTTGGATGAAGCGGAAGAACAAGAGTTTCGCGAAGCGATTTTGGCGTACTATCTGTTGTGGAGGCGAGCACCCGCCCAAGGCTGGTCTCGCCAAGAGATTGATCGCGAGGCCGAAGTCTATTTGAAGCAAATTACTGGTGTCGATGTCGACTTCGAGGTTGCGGATGCGTTACGCAAATTGATGCGTCTGGGGTTGATCGTGTCTACGAACGATGGACGCTGGCAGGCTGTGGCGCCTCAGCAAAATGCGAAACAGTGGAATGAAACGGAGGTCAAGGTGCCAGAGCCTGTCATATCTTCCTAAGTGTACCAGTGGCATGAATGTGGGAGCCCTGAAAGAGCTCGATAAATGAATGACGGACACATCGTAGGCGTTACCCAATTACGACATCTTGAGCATCCTTTGAAACGCTTGGTGCTTGGCACGCGCAATAAGAAAAAGGGCCTGGAACTAGCTGAGCTATTGGCGCCACATCGTATCGACGTGCGCACGTTGGCCGATTTTCCGAATGCGATCCACGTGGTGGAAGACGGTCAATCCTTTGCCGAAAATGCTGCTAAGAAAGCGATTCAACAGGCCGTTCAGCTGAAAGAATGGGTGCTCGGAGAAGATAGTGGCTTGTGCGTCGATGCTCTGAAGGGTGCTCCCGGAATCTATTCGGCACGGTTTTCCGGCGAGCATGCGACGGACGCATCAAATAATGAAAAACTCCTGCAGGAATTAAGCGATGTCCCTGAGGAGCGCCGCAGTGCATACTATGTCTGCCACATGACCTTGGCCGATCCTGTTGGGAACGTCCAAGCAGATAGCGAAGGCTGGTGTCGCGGTGTTATACGATTTACGGGCTCAGGTACCGCTGGATTCGGCTACGATCCATTATTTGAGGTGCTTGAGTATCATCAGACATTCGGAGAACTTGGCTCGGCCGTTAAAGCCGCGTTAAGCCATCGGGCTCGAGCCATGCGACAATTCATGCCTCAATTATTTAAGTTCACACCCCGCCACGTTCGTTGACGCGAATATCGGTTCACGGGAAACTGGGTGATGGACTGTTACGTTTGCTGAGGTATTCCTACGACATGATTTTTCAACGTTCGCTTCCAATGGCCACTCTCTCGATGATGACAATGATGTTGTCGATCGGGTTGCTGCGATACACACCTCAGGTATTTGCCGAATTACGCGTCAGTCCTGCTTCCGTTCGACTTGACCAGCCAGAAGCGACGCAGCAGCTTCTGGTAACTCAAATCATGGACAACCAGCCTCGCGATGTCACTCGCGAGGTCGAATATAAGCTGTCTGCGCCTGCGATCGCACGAGTCGACGGACGGGGCGTGGTCCATCCCTTGGCCGAAGGAACCGCACAGCTTGTAATCCGTCACGGCCAGGAGGAAACGGTAGTACCGCTAGCAGTCAGTGGCATTCGCCAGCCGGTACCGGTGTCGTTCGCTCAGGATATCATTCCGATTCTCACTAAGGCGCGCTGTAATTCAGGCGGTTGTCACGGAAAGGCCGAGGGACAGAACGGATTTAAGCTGAGCTTGTTCGGGTTTGGCGCTTCATCGGACTACGACGCAATCGTTAAAGAAGCAAAAGGTCGGCGATTGTCATTGGCGGAGCCAGAACGAAGCCTTTTGTTGCTGAAGGCTACGGCCCAGCTGCCTCATGGTGGCGGTTTAAAGATCGAGCATGACTCTTACGAGTACCGACGTGTCCGCCGTTGGATAGCTGCCGGAGCGCCTTTTTCCGTTCCCAATGAAAAGCCAATCAAATCGATCGAAGTTGAGCCCGCCAAACTGATCTTGAGTGTCGGTGAAAAACAGCAACTGCGTGTCACCGCCATCGACGCCGAGGGAGGCCGCTACTGCGCAACTGCCGAAGCGGATTATTCATCCAATGCGAGTCAGATTGTGGTGGCGGACGATCGAGGCTTGCTCGAAGCGAGCGACACATTGGGTGAGGCAGCAGTGTTGGTGCGGTACCTCGGACACGTGACAGTTTGCAGGGTGTCAATTCCGGGACCTGATACAAAATTCGAGCGTCCTAAGGAAACCAACTTCGTTGA
>JANNPR010000147.1:0-4461 GCA_031400345.1 Planctomycetota bacterium
GACAAATGACAAATGACAAATGACAAATGACAAATGACAAGTGACAAGTGACAAGTGACTGCTGGGCCGGCGCTCGCTGTGCGAGTATTCCAACCTACTGAAGGCGCCTGAGTGAGCTCGTATAGAGCGGGCAGACGCTCCTCGGAATACAGCATGGTGCGGGCTTACACTGATATTCGTCGCAACAGAACCTGGGGCAAGGGACGCATAGGCAGGGCACCGGTTTGCGGCAGTAAACGTCGCAACCGAAGCAATAGTTCCGGCATGGCAGACACGGCATTGGCTTTTCGCAACACGGCGGCGACAGGCATAGGAAATGCGGCAACCAGGGCGCACACTTCGCCACAGGATTAGCCACGGGCTCTTGTGCGTTCGCCGAGTTATCAAAACACGCCACCGAGCACAGGACTAAGCACAGCGTTGCCAGCCAGCATGTTCGATCTGGGAATTGCATGGGCCTTACCTGTTAAGGTTCAACTTGAATCATTGGAGGTTGCGGAGCGCCGTCCTCTACCACAGGTTCAACGGACATGGTCGGTATGGGATCTAATCGCAGCTGCCAACCGCCGCCCAAAGCACGATAGACATTAACCAGTGCGCTGGCGATGTTTCCTTCGGCAATGGCCAGTGCGTCTTGCTGCTGAGCCAGAATCAGTTCGGCGACGAACACTCGCCCAAAGTCGGCTCGGCCGCCTCGATAAATGGTTAGGACCAAATCTCGCGACTCGAGTGCGGCGTTGGTGGCTTTTCGCAAGAAGAAGGCTTGTTCCTGGGCCCGCAAAAATGCAATGATCGCATCTTCCGCTTCGCGCTGGGCGGTGAGCACGACAGTCTGATACTGAGTGACCTCCTGCATGAAGCGAGCCTCTTCGGCGGCAACATTATTGACAATCCGTCCGTAGTTCAAAATGTTCCAGTTAAACGAAGGACCGATATTGCCGCCAATCGACCGCGAATCGAACAGGCTGTCGAACTCGGTGGAACGCAAAAAGATGTTTCCAGTGATGCTAAATGCGGGATAGAGTTCCGATTCCGCAATGCCAATCCGAGCGCTCTGTGCGGCGACCTCGCGTTCGGCACGACGCACGTCTGGTCTGCGGCGGAGCAACTCGGCGGGAATACCCAACACCACCTGGGCCGGCGCCCTCGGAATGCCGGTGGGGCTACCGAGTAAATTGCGGAGATCTTCCGGCGGAAATCCTAAAAGCACGCACAACCGGTTTTCCGCCTGCCGCAATTGCCGCTGTAAATCGGGGATCGTGGCTTCGGTCTGACCTAGATTCGTGACGGCTTGCGCGACATCCAACTTGCTTGCTGCTCCGCCCGCTTCTCTGGTTTCCGCCAATTGGAGCGAACCCGCCTGAGCCTGCACATTCGCCCGGGCATAAAGAATTCGCTGCTCGATCGTCCGGATATCGACATACGTGCCCGCTACGTCACTGACGAGGATGTTTAGCACGTCATCGTAATTCTCGACGGACGCATCGAGCTGTGCATCTGCTGTTTCAATAGCCCGGCGATACTGGCCCCAAAAATCCAGCTCCCAAGCGAATTGTGACCCCAAGTTAAAAATATTGAAGTTTCGGGTGATACCCGGGAAACCCGCGCCACCGCCAGCTTGCACGCCGCTTCCCAAGCTGAGCATGTTTCGAGAGTATGAACCATAGGCAGTTTGCTGCTGTGGGAACAAGTTACCAGCGGCGATGGCCCGCAGTGAACGCGATTCCTCAATGCGAAATCCAGCTTCGCGGAGCGAAAGATTCTGGCTGTGCGCGGTGAAGATAAGCTGGTCCAGCTTGGGGTCGTTAAACAATCGCCACCAGTCCCACGGCACATCCGGTTCATTGGGACCGGGACCATCTTTGAAATCAATCCAATGGTCAGAAACCGGAGCTACGGGCGGACAATAGTTGGGCCCCACCTTGAATCGGTTTCCGACGTATTCGCCAAATGGGGTCATGCATCCGGTCAGCATCGAGAACATCGCAGCGACTATGAGCAGCCACGCATGCCGATGGAACGGATAGCCAACATTCGGGGACGTCGATTGAGGGATGCCCATTGAGTGAATCCATGTGCGGGTCGTATGACTTATAGGTTCCCTATCGACCCTATCGGCTGAGCGGGCGAATTGAGGTCCGGATGTAACGATTACTCCGTGTACTAAGCGGATAACGGCCCCACATAGCGGTGAACGCTTACCCCAGGCCGCAAAGTCAACGGGTAAGGGAAGAGGAATAGAAGTGGCAGTGCGTGTGCCGCGTCAGAGCGTGTGCCACTGGCGGCCGCCGAAGTTGGCTTGGTTTGCAGATGATGGCTATTTCGGCGGGCAGCCAGTGCTGGGAACGGTCGGACAACGTAAGCCGCCTGAGCTCGGTATCAGTTGTGGAAACAAAACAATTCGAACGCCTTAGTCTTACGTTGTTCAGCACTGGCTCGCCGCCGAAATATTCTTTGCTGAACATCCTAGCCAACTCCGGCGGCTGCCAGAAGTGGCACACTCTCGGCCCACCATCTCCAAGCGCGACTGATCCACATTCTTGAGGCCGTCGGACTGTGACGACATTACCACTGCCGGGCAATATCTTCGGCGATGCCGTCGAGAATTTCTTCGAGCAAGACTGACTCCAACTGCGACTTTGTCATCGCCAGCCGCCGACGTTCCTGAATTCGGCTTTGTTGAGCACTATTCGACTCAATGGCGGACCGCGTAGTTGCTTCTCCGGTGCTTGATTCAGCTTCAATCGTGATGGAGTTCGTCGACGGAAGCGACGTCATCTGCGAGGCGGCGAAAAGAACTTCTCTGAATTCGCCTTCCGCCGTCGATGGATCGTTAAGCTCATTAATGACTAACAACACGTCGAGGGGTGATGCGAAGAAGTCGCCATTTACATCGAACCAGGATGGAGCGTAGCCATCCGGAGGCTCGTCCGGTAAACGGCCATCGGCTGCCCGCACCGTCGGAACGTTTAATTCGTAGATGATCAGCAGCGCATCGATCGGAGCGATCACCAGATCACCATCCACAGACAATGGCATAATTGGGTTTTGCCAGGTCGACGGATTACGGGTCACCGTTAATTCAAACGTATCGCTGACGGAGTTTGTCCCATCGCTCACTCTCACCGTGATGGTCGATGACCCCGATCGGTGTTTGGTCGGCGTCACCACCAGCGTTCGGGATTCGGACGAACCGCCGAAGGCGATATTGCCATTCGGCACCAAGTTCGTATTCGAGGAACTTCCCGTGACCGTTAAATCCGCCACAGCAGATTCCGAATCGCCGATCGTAAAGGTAATCGCGCCGGTAGATGTGCTCTGCTTGATCGTCTTGTCCAGAATGTCGGAGATGGTAGGCGGTGTGTTACTGACATCGTCGTCGACAATGACCGTCGTGACCTGCTGTACTCCGGACTCGGTACCATTGCTCACACTGGTGATTTCTACTGTAATTCGTTCGTTTGGTTCGTCCAGTGTGTCCTGCACTGCCGTCAGCGTGATCGTGCCTGTCAGGCTGTTAGCGGGGATCGTAATTTGTGTGCCAGATCGAGTGTAATCATTTGGGTTTGTTGCGGATCCGCTAAAAGCTAAATCGGCGGTGACATTGAAACTGGAGACCGCTGAAAGTGCGGCGGTGACAATCGCTGTACCACCGCCTTCTGCGATGCTGGCGTTGTTGATGCTCAGTGTGACGCTCGGAGGCGCGTCATCGTCAGTAATCGTGGTCGTGACCTGTTGACTGCCTAATTCAGTTCCGTTCGTGACTGCCGTTATATCGACAATGATCGGTTCGTTGGCTTCATCGATTGAATCCTGGACCGCGGTCAACGTGATTTTGCCAGTCAGGCTGTTGGCTGGGATGGTGATTTGCGTTCCCGACCGCGTGTAATCGTCTGGGTTAGCCGCGGATCCGCTAAAGCCCAATGTAATGACCACATCTTGGTTCTGAACCGATGAAAGAGTCGCCGTAATCGTGGCAATTCCAGAATCCTCGGATATGTCCGCGTCGTCCAAGCTCAAACTGACCGTGGGCGGTGGTGTGCCGACTGCCAGTCCGATATCCAACTGCATGTTGCTCTCGCCTGCTTCTGCGGTAAACGGAATGCCGCTCAGGGCGGGATCGACATCGCTATCGAGCGCTCCATTCGTCCCTTGATTCTTGAGCGTAAAAATTCTATTAGCCGGTAGGTCGCTGACTTTCAAGAAATAGTTGCTCGCGGCGACATTTTGAAACTGATAAAGTCCCGCACCATCTGAGGTCGCCGTTCCGAAGAGAACGTCGTCTGCTGTGGCGGGGAGGCCATCAGGTCCAACGGCGAACAGTTCGATCGTCACCCCCTTGACCCCCTCACGCTCGTTGGGGTTACGAATCCCGTCCTGATTTGCGTCCAGCCAAACCGAATTTCCGATAGTGGTCGACGCTGCAGGTAGCGAAAGGTAGTCGCCGTAGTTAATTGGGAA
>JANNPR010000804.1:0-1587 GCA_031400345.1 Planctomycetota bacterium
CGCGATCTGGATGAAGAGTGCGGCCGGATGTCCGGGATGTTCCAGTACGCCGAAGGATGGCGGCGGCATTTGCACTTAGGCCTCTGTGCAGAACACGATGATCCTTTAGGAGTCGCCTTGCAAAAAGCAGTGTTAGTGGCCTAAGTGCCAGACTTAAATTCATGCCACCCTCCACGAACACGATGTTGCTTGAACAGTTCCGCCAAGTGCTGCTCGATTCGGAGCAGCTTTTCCGCCAATGTGCCCAGGATTGTCTGGCCTCGCAACCACCTAGCTCCCAGACGAATGTCGGGCGGTTTCTCAGCTGGATGGATGAGCTGCACAAAAGTTTGCTTATTAAAGTGTATGTGTTCATCGCCGAAGCCGACGAACGCTGGAGCGCGGAAGAGAAGCAATTGGCTGAAGTTCTTTTCGAGTACATCTGGCCATGCGGGGATCATCGACAGAATCTGCGTGACGCAGCGGGCCGGGTCTTCGCAGTTGCCAACGGCCTGCAGTGGAACAAATTGTTCAGGCCGTTTGATGAGTATCCAATTCTGCGGGAGCGCGTAGCCGACATCGAATCCGTTATCGTCCGGATGGCGAACCTAGTGGCCAAATGTGATGGCCAAGTCTCTCCTCCGGAAGTGGCGCGGTTGCGGCAGCTCCAAATCGAAATCGACAAACACCTAAAAAGAATCTGTTTGGAAGCGCTCACGCCTGAAATGCTGATCGTGCCCGCTACGTCGCGTCATCAGCGTCAGTCGGAGCCGCTGCCAAAGAAACAAGAAAAAACACCGGAACTGAAACTAGCTTCCGTGGTGCCGCCCCCCCAACGTTCAGCCGAAGAGAGGCTGGCCGATGAGTTGAGCAAATTAGACCGTTTGATTGGACTCGAAACGATCAAACACGAAGTGCGAACCCTGGTTAACTTTCTGAAACTGCAATCCGAACGTTCCCGAGCTGGCTTGCCGAATACGAACCTCAGCTTGCATATGGTTTTCGCGGGGAACCCTGGCACCGGTAAAACCACGGTCGGGCGGATCATTGGAGCCATCTTGGGCGCGATGGGTATCCTGTCGAAAGGGCATTTGATTGAGGTTGACCGCTCGGGCTTGGTCGCCGAGTATGCAGGACAAACGGCGGTCAAAACCAACAAGAAAATTGACGAGGCGCTCGACGGAGTCCTATTCGTAGACGAGGCATACAGCCTGAACGCTGAAGGGAACGACGATCCTTACGGAAATGAAGCTGTGCAAGCTTTACTGAAGCGCCTGGAAGATGAACGCAAGCGACTCGTTGTGATCTTGGCAGGTTACTCGGGTCCTATGGATCGGCTGCTGCGAAGCAATCCCGGATTATCCTCGAGATTCAATACCAAGCTGGTGTTCGACGATTACGCGCCGGCCGAAATGGGCCGGATCTTTCAGGGCATGGGCGACGAACACCATTATCGAGTCGCCGGCACAGTCCAGGCCAAAGTGTTGGTTGCCTTCAAACAACTCTACGACCGGCGGGATGAACACTTTGGAAACGCACGCTTGGTGCGCAATACGTTTGAAACTGCCGTGCGCCGCCTGGCGAATCGCATCGCCAGCATCGTTCCAC
>JANNPR010000181.1:0-6718 GCA_031400345.1 Planctomycetota bacterium
CCTATCTTCAAGTTGAAACGCGCAACCGCAACCTGCTCGTCCAAGCATTCCACACTTTTCCGGAAGACTACGCCATCGTTAAAACTCAGTCGATGTTCGAGTTACCGTAGGGGCGGTACGGACGAGGCATAAGGTGGGCACAGTCTTTGTGGCGCAACCGGACGGCGCACGGAGACCTGTGTTTTTTTTGCTCATGGGCTTGCCTGTCGCAAACGCCATCCGGCTTGCCCGGGTGGTTTAACGGCTTTTGCTCCATTTCGTCGAGTTAGTTGGACTGTCCCTTTTCCATAACGTACGGAACATCTTTGTAATCTAGATATTTCCAATCGCTAGCGGTCAATTCGCACGACCAATCCTAGCGCACCATTTGATCTTGCTTGGGGAAGGAACACTAATCTTCTCTGATCTTCGCTAATGGAAATCACCGAAGAAAGGGTCGATCATTTGTCGTTCATTTCCAGAGCGACAAACACGCGTTTTTTGAAAATCAAAATGATGAAGCATGTCGGGCGTACATTAGCTGCTGAGAAAGTTGACAATACTAACAGACTAATATTGGGGACGATTTGCCACGTATCCCCATCAGTTCGATTAGCGAAAGATTAGTGTTCCCGATCTTCTTTCCCGCTTGAGGATTTCGGTCGGCAACGAACTTTGGACAGTCGAAAGTCTGTCATAGACAGACGACTACTACGTTTCGATCTGCCGTAGGTCGAACAATGGACGCCGGAATCAGCCCAGCCAGCGGGAGTTGTTAAGACTTTGCTGTGCGTACGGTCGGAGATAAGGGCTTGCCGGGAGCGTAAACGAAGTTGAGTGTTGAAGGTTTACTCAGACTGCCGTCCACTACGGCACAAGGAGAGTGCCTATTACCAAGCACGGTAGGCCCATTTATACGACGAACCATCCGCTTCTATAATGCTCGACAGTATCGTCCAAACTGGGTGAGTGATCGTGATGGAAAACAACCGACGAAGCAAATTGAGAATTGGGGCAGTCTCGTACCTAAATACAAAACCGCTAGTCTATGGTCTATCGGAGCGACTGCCGAACGCCCATCTGCTCTACGACCTGCCGAGTTGCCTAGCAGATCAATTGGCGAGCGGGAAGCTCGACGTCGCACTAATACCGACAGTCGAGTATTTTCAGCATCCCGATTATCAAATCGTATCAGACGCGTGCATTGCTTGTCGCGGTCCCGTGCTGAGTGTGAAGTTACTCAGCCGAGTGCCAGTCCACCAGATTCGTTTGTTGGCGTTAGACGAAGGCTCGCGAACGAGTGTGGCGTTGTTGCGCGTTTTGCTGTGGAACCGTTACGGGCTGTCGCCCGAAATGGTCCCACTGCCAATGGGCCAGAATCCGAGCACAATTTCCGCGGATGCCGTTCTCGTAATCGGGGACCGCGCCATCCATGCTGACGATTCCAAGTTTATTGAGTCGTGGGACTTGGGCGATGAGTGGTGTCGCTGGGCCGAAATGCCGTTTGTATTTGCCATGTGGACCGCGCGACGCGACTTAGATTGTCGCAGCATTGAATCCGCTTTTGCGGAAGCCAGAGACTCCGGGGTGCGCAATCTAGAAGCGATCGCACACTCGCAGGCAAGCGCGGTGCGGCTGGCACCCGAAGCGTGTCTGGGCTATCTGCGGGACAATCTACACTTTTACCTTGGCTCCCGTGAACGAAAAGGCCTTGAGACATTCCATCGTTATGCCGCCGATTTAAAGATCGTGCCGCCTGACTGGACTCTAGAACAATTGGAAACACGTTGCGATGGTTGCCAAGCTTCTTGACAAAGCGGTCGCTGGTGAACGATTAACGCCGGACGAAGGATTGAAGCTTCTTCAATCACATGATTTGGCAGCGCTGGGGCGCGCCGCTGATTCGGTCACTCGACGGATTCATCCTGAGTCGTATCGCACGTACAACATCGACCGAAACGTCAATTACACGAACATCTGCACCGCCGTGTGCGATTTCTGCGCCTTCTACCGGACTCCGCAAAGTCCGGAAGGGTACGTCCTGCCGCGAGATGTGCTGTTGAAAAAAATCGAAGAGACGGTAGCGCTAGGCGGCGAACAGATCCTAATGCAGGGCGGATTGCATCCGGATTTCAAGCTGGATTGGTATGAGGAATTGTTGCATGATATTAAACAGCAGTTTCCTCAGGTTAATATTCATGGCTTCAGTCCACCGGAGTTGCATCATTTCACGAAGGTTAACAAACTCTCGATTGAAACCGTGCTGCAGCGGCTAAAAAAGGCCGGCTTGGGCAGCATTCCCGGCGGTGGCGCAGAGATTTTGGTCGATCGAGTACGTCACGAAATGACTCGCGGCAAAGTACTCACGGACGACTGGTTAAACGTCATGCGAGTTTGGCATGAACTGGGCGGCCGAAGCACTGCCACCATGATGTTTGGACACATAGAAACTCTTGCGGAGCGGATCGAGCATCTCGAGCGTATCCGGCAGCTGCAAGACGAAACGGGCGGTTTTACGGCGTACATTTGTTGGACATTTCAGCCAGAACACACCCAGATGGCGCACATTTCGCCCGCCGGTTCGTACTCGTATTTGAAAACTCAGGCGGTGTCCCGACTTTATCTCGATAATGTTCCGAATATCCAGTCGAGCTGGGTGACCCAAGGGCTGAAGATTGGTCAATTAGCCCTGTTATTTGGCGCCAATGACATGGGCAGTCTGATGCTGGAAGAGAATGTCGTCGCCGAGGCAGGCACGGTTCACTTTCTAACCCTTCAACAAATCCGCGACGCAATCTCGGAATTCGGTTATACACCCAGACAGAGGGATGTGTTCTACCAGCTGGTAGACGAGGAACGGGAGAAATTTGCGATCGAAGCCAACCGCCAGCGGCCGACACTTAATAGCCATCCCTAAATCGGTGCACACGATGACGCCAACTGCTACGAATTACCTGGCTCAGGTATTTGTTCTATGTGCTTCTTTTTGGATTACGCTCGGCGCAGAGTTGGCCGCTGAAGCGGCCAGGGCCAAACGTCCAACAAATGTGGTTTTTATTTTGTCTGACAATCAGGGGGCTTGGACACTTGGCTGTTATGGCAATCGCGACATACGCACCCCGAATATCGATCGATTAGCTAAAGAAGGGATTCGCTTCAAGCGTGCATTGAGTTGCAATCCAGTATGTTCTCCCACTCGAGCGACCTATTTGACGGGATTGATACCGTCGCAGCACGGGGTTCACAGTTTTCTCGGGGCCGAAAAACCAAACGCCCAAATGGGACCTGAGGCATATTGTGTGATTCGTGAATTCCCAACGCTCCCTAAAATCCTCCGGTCCCAGGGTTATGAATGTGGTCTGGTCGGCAAATGGCATTTGGGAGCGAACGCCACGCCGCAGGAAGGCTTTTCGTATTGGATCACCATGCCCGCGGGCAATACAACCGAGTTCTATGACGCCGTGGTCATTGAGAATGGCGAAGAACGACGTGAGCCTGGCTATCTCACGGACTTGTGGACCGAGCACGCCGTCCGATTTCTCGAGCAAAATCAAGACCGTCCATTCTTTCTGTTGCTGGCCTTTAACGGGCCATATGGCTTGGGCCCTCTACTGAAGAACCCCGCTCGAAACCGACACCACGAATATTATGCCGACAAAGAGTTGCTGAGTTTCCCTCGGGATTCCATGCATCCCTGGCTCTTCAATAATAAGGATTACCTGAGCAACCCAGTTTCCATTCGCCGTGTTGCCGCGGAAGTAAGCGGGGTCGACGACGGGGTCGGCTCCGTTCTCGATACGTTGAAGCGACTTCAGTTAGACGAGACCACGCTCGTCGTGTATGCGGCGGATCAAGGCTGGATGGGTGGCCAGAACGGAATTTGGGGCATGGGCGATCACACTAGGCCGATTGGTGCATTCGAGTCTATGATGCATATTCCGTTGATCTGGCACCACAAGGGTCGGATCCAACCCGGTTCCAACAGTGACTTGATAGTTAGTAACTACGACTTTCTTCCAACACTTCTTTCGTATCTCAATCTGGCGACGATCACCCCCACGAATTCACCTGGGCGAGACTTCGCCCCGGTTTTGACCGGGCAGAAGGTATCTTGGGAGAACGTGATCCATTACGAAATGGAAAATACTCGCGCCATCCGCACCGAGCAGTGGAAGTATGTGTCTCGCCACCCAAGCGGTCCGTTTGAACTCTACGACATGCAAAATGATCCTCATGAACGATTCAATCTTTTTGGCCAGCCTCCGCATGAGGAAATCCAGCAGGAATTGCGTTCGCAACTTACGGCGTTCTTTCAGAAACATGCTGACCCGCAATACGACTTGTGGAAGGCGGGCAAGTCAAAGGCAGCCAGGCTGTAAGGGCGGATTTTTCAAAAAGCGCAGCGTTGTAACCCATTCCCAGGAACGCACTCATGAATCGATGTAAATCCCGCTGCATAATACTCCTCGTTTTATGGCTGACAGGCCCCGTCCGGCTCTCTGCAGGCGAAGTTCTCTTCGAGCAGGGAATTGAATACTCAAACCCCGATGAACAGCATTTACAGCTAAATTTGGCTCGACCGAAAGACCAGAGCCAGCGATCGCCGGTCGTAATGTGCATTCACGGAGGCGGTTTCCGTGCCGGCAAGCGGGAGCGATGGGATAAGCTTTGCCAGCAACTTGCGGAAAGCGGATATGTCGCCGCGACGGTCACCTATCGTCTGGCTCCGAAATATCAATTCCCGGCCGCCATTCACGATGTGAAGGCGGCCGTGCGGTGGTTACGCTCGAATGCCGACAAGTACCAGATTGATCCCACTCTCATCGGGGTGGTGGGCGATTCAGCCGGAGGACATTTAGCTCAGTTTCTCGGCGTCACCGGCGACGCTCCCATGTGGGAAGGTGAGGGCGGCAATGCGGGGCAATCAAGTCGTGTTACCTGTGTGGTGAACTACTATGGACCAAGTGACTTAACCAAGTCTTATGGAAAGAGCGTTGATGCCGCAGAGGTTTTGCCGCTGTGGCTTGGAGGTGATGCCACCAAGGAACATCGCCGGCATATTTTAGCAAGTCCGCTTTACTGGGTCACTCCGGACGCAGCTCCCACTCTTTTGTTGCATGGAACCAAAGACACCTATGTGGCTCACGAACAAGCAGTTTGGATACACGATCGATTGAAAGCTGCCGACGTCGAAGTGCAACTTCTCTCGCTGGAAGACGCTGGACACGGCTTCAAAGGAGCCGATGCGGAGCGTTCAGAAGCAGCTATGCGTCAGTTTTTTGACGGGCACTTGAGAAAGTGACAGCCGCAGACATGAGTACTCCGGGCTATCTCAGGGAGCGTTGAAGCCCGCGTAGGTGAGGCACGTCCACCAGTGCGAACGGGTTTGTCAAATCACGCACGGATTCGCCATGTTGTCGAATACTCAATTCATGAATGGGGCCAAGCCGCTGACTGGCAAGTTTTAGATAACTCACCTTTCGCGGTTCAATTCCCATCAACCGGCACAGGGTAGCATCAACGGCGGCCAGGTTTGTGCCTACCACAATCAGGCCCATTTTCTTCAGCGGCCCCATAATGGGCCCATCTCCTTCCATGCAGTCAATGGCATCAACGATGGCGATGGTCTTGGGCAGAGATGCATTGATATCGAAGACGGTTTCAGGAATACCAGCGTGGTGTAAGACGTTCTTTGGCCAACCGTATTTAACTCCTGGGATGACACCGTACATGTTTTTCAATGAGCCGGTAATTCCAACCCAATGGTGCGTTTTCATCTTTGGAAGCGAGACGACTAAGTCCGCCTCGGCAACAGCGCGAGGAAACCAAAAACCTGATAGGTTGCTTGCCCGGCCCGCATTGTTGATCCAAGTCACGTCCGCGTAATTCAAATCGACGAATTCCAAATCCACTTCTTGCAGCGCCTGCTGCACGCCCGAATCGACCAGCGCAGCCTCGGTGTCGCGCAGATGCCCAGGTCCTTCTCCAACCATTACCTCGGCGCCGTAACCACGAAACACTTCGGCGGCGGCTACGATTACGGCTGGGTGGGTGGTTACGTGCGGTGCAGCCCGTGATGGTTCCACCAAGTTCGGTTTTAGTAAAATCCTCTTTCCGCGGAGGTTATTTATGTCTAAACCGCTCGCCAGCAAACCGTCGCGAATCGTGCGCGTCAGATCCATCTGATAACTTTGACCTTTGGCGATAAATACAGGCTGTCGTCCTCGGCGCAAGTCTGATAAGGCCGTATAGCCGATTAAGCCAGCAGCGGCCAACGAGCCACCCACCAGGACTGCTCGCCGATCGATGTTGAAATCCAACTTTGGAATTGAGCTCGTGGAGCGTGGCGTCATAACCCTGACCCATCGTGAATCTGGAGTGTAATGAGCGGCGATTTTGAACCTAATGCCGCAAGCAATAACAGGGCCGCTTTATAGGGCGATGGTCCAAGGCGCAGTTCTCGCTCCCAAGCCGCTTCTAACCACTTTTCCGCTTCGGAAGGAATCTCACCGTGGGCCGCCTGACCCAGCAGGCCCCATGCCATAGAGGCTGCGGTAGTCGAGCCATTGACGGTTCTTCGCAGCCAACCTACCGAACGCGATATACGACCATCGAGATCCAGCGTGCCGTTCAAAGCAACCAAAGCGATTCCAGTAGGTTGAATGTGTGGTCGCAGTACCTGTCCTAAGACGATTCGATTTCCATAATTGCAACCCCCGTCAGGCAGTTGCCGATCGAG
>JANNPR010000186.1:0-1805 GCA_031400345.1 Planctomycetota bacterium
CGCGCCGAGTGCTCAGGAATGCTATGAAGATTTGCTGTGGGCGTTGATTAACTCCAAGCAGTTTTTGTTTACGAGATAGGGGGCGACGAACGACGGGAGCCGTCGCCTGTGACTCGTTTAACCCTCGTTTAACCCCAATACCGTTCAATTCAGCATGACGATGGAAGAGTGAAATTTCTTTGTAGGCTGCGGGAATTCGTAATGTTTTTCACGTTTTTTAGGCCAGTGTTTCATTTTGCGTTTGACCACTCGTGGGTTAATGCGGTTGCGACGCGGTGGAAGAACCGCTTCGCTAACCTCATCCAACAGGTTTTGGTACCAGCGCTTAAGTCCAGTGACCGTGCGCGGACATTCTGGCAGTCGACAACGAAGTATCTTTAATGTTTCGACAAACGATAACTCGCGCGGTGCCACTTCCGCCTGGATGGCTGCCTCGCACATCAATTTGCGGATGATGAAGTGACCCAGCAGCAAGCCATAAATTTCCTGGACCACGCCACCAGGCGTTTCGCTGCGCAGGACCGGCCGCTGTCGTTGATGGGTTTTCAGTTCGTCGATTGTCAATTCTTCTTCCCAACGCTCGTGGTACATCACAATCAGTCGTTTGGCAGGATGCTCTTTGGCATTGAGCAGCGTAGTCACCAAGCGATGCCGTTCGCCCGATCCAGAACGGCCGGGGTCTTGGAAGGTGTATTCGATGATCCGTACCCGAATGCCGTTGCGATCGTAATCGCGATCGGAGGACGAGCGGTAGAGTTTCGACAGATACGATCCATCTGGCAAACGCCTCTCGACCCCAAAGACCGCGGTGCTTTTGAGGCGTACCAGCAGGTGGGCACCGCGTTGGCGTATCCGCTTTACCAATCCATAGCTGAGGAAATTGCGGTCCCCCAGCAACAGCATGTTTTCTTCGAGAAAACGGGCCAAATAATGAGCCATAGGTGGCTCGCCCCGATGCTGCGGTTTGATCAAAGAACGCCACAAAACATGCGTGCCCAATTCGCACAAGCTGAGCACGCGGGCTTGCGGAAAAGCACCCGCCGACCGACCACCTCCCGGTCGGCCAAACGCACGTTCGTTGGCGGGTGTATCGGCGACGTCGACGATGAAGCTGTCCCAAGCCATGAGACGCATACCCGCGTAAAACGCATGCGGCGTGTCCGGTTGCCCTTGCAATTCGATCACACGTTCTGCCAGCAGTCGCAACGGGGCTGGCCCCAGACTGTGCCGAGCCTCGCACAATGTCGAACGACCCGGCGTACTTTTTCTGCGAAACCGCTGCAGCCACTTGAACACCTGACGATAGCTGTCTTGACAAAACAAACCCAAAGCGACTACGAACCACACTACGAACCAGCGCGGAAGCCTCGTACACCGTCGATTATGGTGACCTGTCTCCCGCAACACCGCATTCACGCAACCACGCGGTATTACATTCATCAGCGCCTTAATCCGTTCCGCCTCCGACCACTGCACCGCAACGACATCGGCATCCTTGCACAGCACACTCATCGCAGCCTCCTTGCTACATGTGACTTAACGCATCCACATCGTCGCAGGAGGCTGCTTTTTTGTTAATTCCAATTGAACGGTATTGGATTTAGCCCCGGGAGGGGCGACACCGGGGAGTGGAGCCACGCGCGGAGCTCGTTGGTAACCGGTGCATGTGTCGCCCCTGCCGGGGCTGCGAACAAATGGTGGACGACGCCGACCAGGGGCTGCCGCCCCTGGCTATTACCTGCCGCCCTCCGGGCTGAGATCTTGTCAACTCGCACACGTCGTTCTTTCCAGCGACGACGGTGGAC
>JANNPR010000232.1:0-1631 GCA_031400345.1 Planctomycetota bacterium
CCGACCTGTAGCGAGATTCTGGAAGTGCTGCGCAACATGGGCTACGTCAGGGTAGCGAAGACGGGTGTCACGGCTATTGGATTTGGAAACGAGTCCGCAGAACCCGAAACGAGCGACTTCGCAAGCGATCTCGAAACGGATACAACGGTCGCCTAGGTGTCACTTTTCACGGCATGAGCAAATCCGTGACAAGTGAATCCTGTAATTGATCGTGTTCGTGAGCAGTAGAGGTTCATGAACCCGCTGTAGAAGGCACACTCCGTATGCCGCTACGGCACACGGAGTGTGCCTACTACAACTTACTTTGTCTGGGGACGTAGTGAGGACCGACCCCCAGGTTGCGGCAAAGTGTCTGCCTTGAGCACACGGACTCGTCGCTCGATGCCTTCGAGGATCTGCAAATCGCTGGGATGATGTGACTCAAAGGCGGGCCTCAGCGGAATGGGCACGTCGTCCATTCGATACACGGTTCCAGGTACGTTGATTCCATAGGTAGCCACCGTAAATGCAACCGCCGCGGCTCGCGTCGTAGCGGTCTCTTTAGGATCCAGGGCGATAAAAGGTATCGATGCCAGATGTTCCCGAGCCGGCTGGCTGAAGTTTCCCATCGGGTCGCTGGCAATGATCATGGCCCCGTCGGCTTCCTTTCGCGCTAACACATCGGCCGACGTATATTCACCTGGGTTGAAGCGCGGGTAGCCTCGTGCCAGATTCACGCCGAATGGATAACCGGTACGCCACGAAACAACGTTGTCGGCCCCAGTCACATTTCCGTGCCCACGATTGGGTTTGCAGGCGAAGCGCGTGTATTTGTTCATGTCGCGAGCCAGCGCTAGGAGAGCTTCGCTATTGGCATGTTTGCCGCGAGTCATGGTAACACCCATGCCAAAAAAAATAATGCCGAACTTGGCTCTCTTCATGCGGTCCATCATGTCTTGCCAGACCGAAAGCGCCACTCCCGTTTCCTCTTCGATCTGTTGAGGATCCAGTTCGATTCCCTGGGCCAGAGCTCGCAACGCCCACAGTGCCTCAAAGTCACGCCGGGGTTTGATCTGAATAAAGATGTCTGCTGCTTTGGCAGATTTGGTCCTTCGTACATCCACGATAATGCAAGTGCGATCCTTGCGGCCATTCGGCAAAAACATCCCTTTCGGCATCAAGCTGTACTTGGTGAAGTGGCGGGGATGGCTTTCGGCGGGATTGGAGCCCCAGAAGATGATCATGTCCCCGCGGTTACGGACTTCACCTAACGAGCATGTAACTTCACCGACTCCTTGAAACGCCATCCCGGAAGGTCCATGGCAAACACTGGTCGTCGTGTCCACGATTCCCCCGATCCAATCGGCAATCGCAACCGCGACTCGTTGGGACTCGATGGTCGTGTCGCTCAAACCGTAGACTAACGGATATTTCGACCGCGCCAGAATCTGCGCCGCTTCTTCAATTCCATCTTCCACGCTGGCGGGCTTGCCACGGATCAGGCAGGAAGGACGTTCGTCGACTTCATGATTTAAGAACCAAGCTGTACCCAACACACACGCCCGCTTGGCTTCGACGATTTTGTCCCCTTCTACGGTCAAGTCAATGTCGTCACAGACACAGCCGCAAAACGTGCAGGTGGCATCCTTGAC
>JANNPR010000266.1:0-3002 GCA_031400345.1 Planctomycetota bacterium
CTCCCAACCGCGAGAGACGCTACATGCGAATGCCACTGAAGTATCAAATCATGCTGCCACTGTCGTGCGTGATGCTGACGACAGTCGTCTTGGTGAGCATTGTGAACGCATGGCTCGCAGGAAATCGCACGCGGCAGCAGATCGAAGTACAGCTACGTCGAATTGGCGGTACACTTGCCGGGTCCACGTTCCCACTTACGGACACCGTGCTGCAGCAACTGCAAGGACTCTCCGGCGCTGAGTTCGCTGTCGGAGATCAACAGCAAACCATTATCGCAACCAGTGGCGACCATCAGCTCGAATTAAATCTTCGCTCTCAACCGGTACTCGACTCACTGGAGACGTTCACGCTGAACCGTCGCGTTCTTATGAAAGGCCAGTCGTATTTTCATGTGGCAGTAAATCTCCGGCGTCCAGCCGAGGCGGGACGACGGGCGGTTCTACACGTCTTTTATCCGGTAGCGAGATATCAGCAGGCTTGGAGAGAGGCCGTCCTTCCGCCGCTGATTTTGGGAACCATGGCGCTCATTGTGGTCATGATCCTGAGCCGTATGACCGCGTTGGGAGTGACGCGACCCATTCATCGGCTACGCGATCAAGTCGATCGGGTCGCTCGCGGCGAATTCGCTCCAGTGCCCGTTCCCGACCGTGACGACGAACTGAGGGATTTATCAATCGACGTAAACCGCATGGCCGAGATGCTGGGCGAATACGAGACGGACGTAAGGCGCAATGAGCGACTGCGTACGCTTAATCAGCTTGGCGGCGGGATTGCTCATCAGCTGCGCAATTCGATCACAGGTTGCCGCATGGCAGTGGATCTCCACCACCGCCATTGTCCGTTACACGACGATGAAAGCATCGCTGTCGCAGTCCAGCAGTTGGAACTCATGGAGAAATACTTGCAAAGGTTTTTAGCACTCGGTAAACACAAACGTCAGCCGTTCGAGCCAGTGGATCTAGTTCAGATCGTCGATCATCTGCTACCGCTGGTGCGTCCGCGAGCAAAACATCTGAGCGTCGCCGTGGAATGGCATCGCCCGGCTGAACCACTGCTAATTAGCGGCGACGCCGACGCGTTATCCCAAGTTGTTGTGAACTTGGTGCTCAATGCTTTAGAAGCGGCATCGCAGCGCGGAAACAGACCAGACGGTCAGCTGCCGGCGCGGCGGATCACGCTACATGTCGGAACGACTCCTGATTCCCAAGTGTGCCTCGATGTGTTTGATACTGGAGAAGGTCTGGACGCGACAATTCAGGAAAAACTGTTTGAGCCTCTCATTTCGGGCAAACCGGATGGTGTGGGATTAGGACTATCCATTGCTCGGGAAATTGTGGAACAACACAGTGGGACAATCCAGTGGCGTCGGCAGGATGAGATGACGTGTTTTTCCATACGAATGCCGTTGCTTCGCAAGGAGATCGCACATGGCGAACTTGTTAGTCGTGGATGACGAACAAAGCATTTGTTGGGGACTTGTTCGCCTCGGGGAAGATATGGGGCACCGGGTAAGAATCGCCTCATCCGCGGAACAGGCGCTAGAATTAGTCGACGCTGAAAAGCCCGACTGCATTGTGCTTGATGTGCGACTACCCGGGATGGACGGACTACAAGCCGTGCATGAGTTTCAACGGCGTTGTGGAAAAACCCCGATTATCGTGATTACAGCGTATGGCGACTTAAATACCGCGGTTTCTGCCGTGCGCAAGGGCGCTTTCGACTACATCGTCAAACCATTCGATCTTCAGAAGATGCAATCCGCTGTGGTTCGTGCACTTGCCACTGCGCAGATCTACGAAGATCGGCCAGGTAGCGATTGCGTCGGCGAACTAATTGGGCGCTCCACAGCGATGCAAGAGGTATTCAAACGGATTGCGTTGGCGGCAGCGAGCGACATCAGCGTATTGCTGTGTGGTGAAAGTGGAACGGGCAAGGAGCTTGCTGCTCGCGCGATTCATCAGCACAGCGATCGCGCCGACTGTCCATTTGTCGCCGTCAATGTTGCAGCGCTAAACCCATCGCTGGCAGAAAGCGAACTGTTTGGCCACCTGCGCGGAGCGTTTACTGGCGCGGAGCGGGATCGCACGGGCTTACTCGCTCAGGCGAACGGCGGCACACTTTTTCTAGACGAGGTCGCCGATATCCCGCTCGCGACGCAGGTCAAACTGTTGCGGGCACTTGACCACCGAGAGGTTCTCCCACTGGGAGGCAGCACACCGATCAAAACCGATTTCCGAGTCATTTCGGCGAGCCATCAGAACTTACTCGTCAACGTAGAGAATGGGACGTTTCGGCACGACCTATACTTTAGGCTGTGCGCGTTTGAAATTGTCATGCCCGCGCTTCGAGATCGTCCCGACGATGTTCCTCTATTGGTCGAGCATTTTCTCGTGACTATGATGCCGAGCACATCGCGGTCCTTGGTGATTTCTAGCGAGGGTCTCTTGGAATTGGCCCGGCGGCCATGGTTTGGAAACATCCGTGAATTACGGAACGCGGTAGAGCACGCCGCCATGTTGGCTCGTTGTGGTGCCATCGAACCCGAGCATTTTCCTGCTCCTTCAGCCATGATTCAGTCGTCGTCCACGAATCGATCGATCGACCACTCGATTGAGGCGCTTGTTGGGCGATGGGTTCAAGGCAAACTTGAAAGCAATCGCGACATTCAGAACCTGTATCAACAGCTCCTGGAGCTTGTGGAACCACCGCTACTTTCCACAACCCTCGAAAGACACCACAATCAGTGTGCTCCAGCCGCTCGCGCTCTTGGTATGCACCGGACAACCCTGCGGAAAAAACTTGAGGAATGGGATATTCTCAGCGAGTGAATAAGACCGTAAGTTCCGTATATGGAACTTGCCCTCAGTTCGACTACGACGGCGATGGAGTGTATCGTTTTTGTCAAAAGAGCCGTGCCAATTGCGCTGCTGGCCTTGTTTTGGTGTGTCGAGACGTGGAGACCATTCTTCGACCAGCGCCAAGGCCGATGGAAGCACGCTGC
>JANNPR010000278.1:0-4743 GCA_031400345.1 Planctomycetota bacterium
AAGGATGCGGATACGCTGAACGATCGAGCCAATGATTTCGGTGAGTTGTTGCTGCGCGCATTTGTACGGCGGGCAGGGCTTGGTGTGCGCGCGCTAGTCGCATTCGCAGGCACGCGGCAAAAGCTGCCTGTGGTTTTCGCCGTCTGGGTTTGCGTTCTACTCACGACTCGCTTTTCCGTCGCTGAAATTGAATTACCTTACGCCGACTGGAATGCTCCCATAACGGTGCGCGCATCTCAGGCCAATCGCTGGCGCCAAGGCGCCTATGAGGTTTGGCATCTGCGAGGCAAAGTGGAGTTAGAACAGGCCGAGGTCACCGCCGCCTGTAATGAAGCCGTAATTTGGGTTGACCGGGCACCCACCAATTCGCCTGATCCCAGCAAAGCCATAGCCTATCTAGAGGGGGACGTGGTTGTGGATCATCGGCGCGGTGGGATCGCTCATCGCAACACCGGTCGATCGGCAGAAACCATCGCCGGTCCGACTTGGCATGGCCGGTTCCTCACGCGATCTGAAGTCAACGTGCAAGTATCGGTGATAGGCCCTCAACCGGACGTGATGCCGAAGCTGTTCAGGCGAGCTCAGTCAGCGGTCAGTTTCGATGCGAGTTCCATCCAACCGGTCCAATTCGCACCGCCATTTCAACCGTCGACCCTTCCGCCCGTTCAACCACCGACGGAAATTCTGGCACCACCGCCGGGATCTCCACTGTCCATAATTCCAGGCCAGCCCTCCGGTGCGCCTCCCGCGCCGGGCTTTGGCGCGATCCCGCCGGGGATCTCGGCCACTGCGCCGCCGCCTCCCCCACGCGTGCAAGCTCGAGATTTAATCATTCAGTCGCGAGGCGGCTCAAAACTTCAGATTCGCGGCATACCCAGTGCCGATCAAAACGAAATGGTGGTGGTGTGCACCGGCGGCGTAAACGTACTCGTCGAAGGGATTGAAAACCTACAGGCCCTATCGGGAGACCGCATCGATTTGGAAGCGGATCGACTTGTGGTTTGGACCGGAAATTTAAGTCAGCCCAGTTTGGTGGGGCAAACGAGGTTGTCTGCGGATACACCGTTGGAATTCTACATGGAAGGCAATATCGTTTTCCGCGACGGAGATCGCGTGGTCTACGCGGATCGCATGTACTACAACGCCAATCGCAACTACGGCGTGGTGTTAAACGCTGAAGTCTTGACACCTGCGCCCGCCTACCAAGGACTTCTAAGATTGAAGGCGGACGTTCTGCAACAATTAGATCGTAACAACTTCCAGGCCTACGGTGCCGCCGTGACATCCAGCCGTTTAGGAGTTCCTCGATACTGGTTCCAATCCCAAAACGTCCTCTTTCAGGACTATCAGCAACCGATGGTAGATCCGTATACAGGTCAGCCGGTCGTCGATCCAGTGACGCTTGAGCCGTACGTAGATCACAAGATGCTCGCGTCGTCGCTAAATAACTTCCTCTATATAGGGGGCTTGCCGGTCGCGTATTGGCCTACTCTGGCGACCGACCTGACGAAGCCCACATTCTATCTCGACCGAATTCGAGCCGGCAACGACAATGTGTTCGGGACCCAACTTCTGCTTGACTTTGACTTGTACCAACTACTGGGATGGGAAAACGCTCCAGCCAACACCAATTGGGGATTGTCGACTGACTATCTGTCGGAACGCGGCTTCGGATTAGGAACGAATTTCAATTACGATCGCGCCAGTGACCTGTTTGGGCCAGGGCGCTATTTGGGTTCTATCGATGCCTGGGGAATCGACGACCACGGTTTGGACAACCTCGGCGCCGACCGACGCGCAGTGCCACTCGAAGAAAACCCGCGAGGTCGCGTGCTGGCGCAGCATCGCCATTATTTCTCTAACGGCTACCAACTTACGGCTGAGTTCGGTTTGATCAGCGATCGAAATTTCCTAGAACAGTACTACGAGCGTGAATTTGACGAGGAGAAGGACCAGATAACAGGACTGGAACTCAAGCGATACAACCAAAACAGTTCGTGGAGTGTCATCGCAGATGCTCGACTCAACGACTTTTTTACGCAGACCGAGTCGCTTCCGAGATTCGATCATACGCTGATTGGTCAGTCATTCTTTTTCGACCGCTTAACGTGGCACGCCCATTCGCATGTAGGATACGCTCGTCTGCGAACGGTGGACGCTCCCACCAATCCGGTCGATCTGGCGAAGTTCGATCCTCTAGCCTGGGAAACGGAAAGCGAAGGGTTACTCGCTGCGACTCGGCACGAAGTGGACCTGCCGTTGGAACTAGGACCGGTCAAAGTGACGCCGTATGTGCTTGGCGAGCTTGCTCATTGGGGCGAAGACTTAAACGGTGTGGATGTCACCAGAGCTTACGGACAGGCGGGCGTACGAGCGAGTCTGCCTTTTTGGAAAGCCGATCCGACTGTGCAAAACGTATTATTCAACCTGAACGGACTGGCGCACAAGGTCACCTTCGAGACCGATTTCTTCTGGGCAGATGCCAACCGGAACTTGGACCGCTTCCCGTTGTATGATCCATTGGATGACGATGCTCAAGAACACTTCAGGCGACGATTCTTCTTCGACACGTTCGGCGGCGTGCCCGGCGGAAATACCCCCATCAAATTTGACGAGCGTTTCTATGCGTTGCGTAGCGGCATGCAAAGCTGGGTAACCGCACCAAGCACAGAAATTGCCGATGACTTGATGCTTGCCCGATTGGGAATCCGACAAAGATGGCAAACCAAACGGGGGGCCCCAGGACGTGAACGCATCATCGATTGGATTGTGCTGGATATCGATGGCATTCTCTATCCCAAACCGGGCCGTGATAATTTTGGACAAGAACTCGGTATGCTGGACTACGATTTTCGTTGGCACATCGGCGACCGATTGACTCTGCTTTCAGATGGTTACATGGACTTCTTTGGCGATGGCTTAAGGACCGTGTCAGTAGGCGGAGCGATCACTCGTCCCGAGCGAGGCACTTTGTATCTCGGAATCCGTTCGATCGAAGGGCCGATCACCAGCAATATCATCTCCGCCTCCGCGAGCTATCGCATGACCGAGAAGTGGATATTTACAGGCGGCGCGTCACTGGATTTAGGACCGACGGGAAGCATCGGCCAGACACTATCCCTGACGCGCGTCGGCGAATCCGCCTTAGTGCGAGTTGGCTTGAATGTCGACGATAGCCGTAACAACGTGGGAGTGAACTTGTCCATCGAACCCCGCTTCTTACCCAGCAGCCGACTCGGTTATGTAGGCGGTGTGCAGATTCCGCCGGCCGGAGCTTACGGATTGGAGTAGCCCATGCAGACTTCACCTCATGCCGATGCAATTGTATTTATTAAGCCTAAGCGAACGTGGGTTCGAAAATTTGCGGATTCATTCCGGGGCATCGCAGTTGGCATCCGCGGTGAAAGCAGTTTTGGGGTGCACATTCCCCTAGCAATCGCAGTGATTGGAGCGGGGATTTATTATGATGTCACCGCCACCGAGTGGTGCCTATTAGCGCTTTGCATTTCTAGTGTGCTAACCGCCGAATTGCTCAATAGCGCTCTCGAGCTAACGGTCCAAGCCGTCGAGCCCCACTCGAACCCCTTGTTGCGTGACGCATTAGACATCTCGAGCGGTGCCGTCTTCGTTATTTCAATCGGGGCGGCAACCGTAGGCGCGATCATTTTTTTGCCGAGATTGATCTGAGAGGTCGTGAATCTTTCGCATCGCGCAAACGCCATCCCGCTTGCCGGATGGCGTTTAGAAGCCGCTAAACCAACTTCTCAATAATCTCTGCGCCTTCCACACCGACGAGCTTCTGATCAAGCCCACCATAGAAGTAGCTCAGGCCATTGGGGTCGAGACCCATCAAGTGTAGAGCCGTGGCGTGAATATTCTTCACGTGCGACCGATCCACTGCTGCGGCACTTCCTAATTCATCTGTCTCACCCACACTCGTACCGCCTTTAATTCCGCCGCCCGCCAACCACATGGTGAAGCCGTATGCATTGTGGTCCCGACCTGTGCCCTGGGCATACTCAGCCGTCGGTTGTCTGCCAAATTCGCCACCCCAGATAATCAGCGTCTGATCGAGCAAACCTCGTTGTCGCAGGTCCTTGATCAATCCAGCAATCGGTGCATCCGTGGCGCCAGCATGCTTCGAGTGATTCGCCACTAGGTCGCTGTGTGCGTCCCAATTGTCGTCGTTATGTGCGCCACCGGAATAGATCTGAATGAAACGAACACCTCGTTCAACAAGCCGTCGAGCTAACAAGCATTTGCGTCCAAAGTCGTCGGTTTGCGGTTTGTCGATCCCGTACAGGTCCAGCGTCTGACGAGATTCTTGAGAAAAGTCGACTGTCTCCGGAGCATGCTTTTGCATCTTGAATGCCAACTCATAGCTGGCGATCCGAGCGGCCAAGTCACTGTTATCTTGACGCGTGGCCATGTGGTCCTGATTTTTTTCCCGTAACCGGTCCAACATCAGTCGTTGAACGTCATGAGTGATTCCGTCTGGGGTCGCCAAGTCGTGAATCGGAACCTTGTCCGCCCGAATCACCGTTGCCTGATAAGCCGCTGGCATGTAACCGCTCGACCAGTTTTTGGTCATGGCGTAGCGGTCGTCGGAGAGCCCTTGCTCGCCCGTTGCCGATGATGTGTCGCTTGTACCGCCCGAGTTGCCGCGTGGGCCGGACTGCATCGCACCGGCCGGCGGAGCGTTGCCGTCACGAGCCACGGGAACGACGGCGACCCCGGGTCGGG
>JANNPR010000308.1:0-2338 GCA_031400345.1 Planctomycetota bacterium
GCCGCTACCATGGCCGGGCCAGCTGCGGGGGACGATGAATCGGGCGTGTCGAGCTCAACTGCAAAGGCCTGCTCGACCACAATCGTTTTGCCACGCGTGCGGGCCACCACAATTCGGGCCTCGCGAGAATCCGATTCCAGAGCCAAAAAACGTGCCATATTCTTGTACCGTTTCGTAGGATGGGCACTCTTGCCCGTCCTGTTAATTTGACGGGCAGGAGTGCCCGTCCTACTAATTCTGACGGGCAGGAGTGCCCATCCTACTTATCTCGACGGCCAGGAACGCCGGTCGTACTAGAACCCTGCTTGCAGATCCATCCCCAAAGTTTCCAGTGCGTAGCCTCGACCGAGGTGACTTATGTCCCTCCAGGATAATAGCGAGGTCTGCTGCTTTGTAGAGTCAAACACGACTTCCACTCGGGAAGCTCCGCCCCCCGCTTGGAAGTAACCGACGATCTGAGCTCGATAGACGTGTCCAGCACCGGTTACAAACGGCAGCAAACTCTTCATTTCGCTGAGTGTCACAATTCCTTCCGACATGATCCAAGTCTCCTGTTGATGTGACTTGGCTATCTCCTCGTCATCCATCGCGGCCTGTCTCTGGCTAATGACTTTCTCAACGATTTGCTCGTTCATTCCCGGGATACCGGCGAGAATGACTCGCGGGGCCTGATTAATGTTGATTCGTCCCGGAATCGAGGCAGTCTGACTGACCGCCAAGTTATCCATAAGCAAAGTCATATAAGTCGCCATTTGCAGCGGCTCATTCGGGAACGGGCAGGTTAAGCTCACCGGCTGCTGTTGACCCTTGAATTTGGCCCGAGTTTGGACACCGATGAGATCCAGCACCTGAGTCAGCATCGTATTCCCCGGCTGTTCCAAATCGATTGCTGCGGATCCCGCTGATTGTAACTGGCCCTGTACTTGCTGAGGCCCGTTTTGACGGTAGGCAATAATGAAATTACTCCACTCTTCGTTGAATACTTCTCGTAACTTGGTGTTGAGATTTTTCAAGTCCGCGTCATTGACGAATATTCTCTGTTTACCCTGTGAGTTCAAGTTGCGTTCCTGGCTAAACAGCGTCAAGTACACCGACCAGCCACGATCCGCCGAACCGGTTGAGTTGGTAGTCGTCGGTAGTCCGAAGGCGCCGGTCCGTTGAGAGTTGAGTTCGTTCTGATCGATATAGCCGTTTCGATTGACGTCCGCTCCGAACAGCAACTGAGGAGTAACTCCACGTACCAGCAAAAGTTCTTCCACTGTTTCCAAGGGCCCGTTCTTAGGCCGGTATGGGGGCTTGAGTGTCCCGTAGTACTCCACTTCGGCACCCGATGCTCGGGGTTCCTCGTCTTCATCCAGCCAGTCCAAAATCGCGGCCGCAACATCTTCCGTCATCCCTGGCAACGCCATCAGAATACTCTTTCCCGAATCTGGGATGGTCTTTTCGAATACCGACAATGCGTTCAGATTTAGCCGTGTTGACTCGTCGTCCAAGCCGTAACGCATCCCGATGGAATTACCTTCATCATCGAGTGATGGCGAAATAACTGTGAATTTCCCTCGTCCATTCAAGTCCACATCATCGACCACGGTAATACCTTGAAACTGAAAAGAATTGTTGAACAGTCCACCGGCTTCATCTTGAGTGGCCTTATCTTTTGCCAAGAACTGTTTGACAACCTCGACTCCAGAATCCACTAACGCTTGCGACTGAATCTGCCTCCCGTGCAGCAAGACAGATTCCTTGTGACGCAGCATGAGCTCGCTAAACGTGTAGCCTGCTAATGCTAAAACCGCAATCACAACCAGCACGATAATGAGGATTACGGCCGTCCGAGGTGGCTGGGATCCACTGAATCGCTTGCATCGATGTTTATCTGTCAAGGATTTCATTGGTTTCCTGGCTTGCGCTTCGGGTTGGTGCACCTTTCAATCATAGACACCCATCTCGGATTGCGACTCATGTTCCTGAACCCTGTCCGCTTTGTCCGGAGCTGGAAGTGTTAGTCTTACTTTGTTGATCTTTAGAGCCGGAATTCAACTTCGCCGCCGGCAAACAGACGACCTGCCGAAAAAGAATGGCACTACTCAGGGGATCGCTGGATGATGACGGACGTGCGTTTGGATTGGCCGTATTCACCGGAGGTTGGAAACCGATCAATACTTCCACAGCAAGGGGTAGGCCCTCGTTCGCTGCCGAATCCCACTCGGTGAGCCACTCGACCCCGTCGAAATAACGAAATTCAAGACCCATGACCTCGGGCACAATGACTTCGGCCTTGGACTCCAACTCCTGTAAGTTTCCGTTCTCCGACGCATATTGAGTTACTGAACGGTCC
>JANNPR010000350.1:0-3544 GCA_031400345.1 Planctomycetota bacterium
CACCATTACTCGCGCCGCAGATGACGGATCCTTCAGTGTGCCACGTCTTCACTCCGGCGAAATGAAATTGCTTGTCATCTCACGTCATGCTTCGCGCCCGGACAGTGAGCCGGTCGCCGCGGTACTCAGCGTGGGTCATTAAATTGTCCGGCGGGCAGCGGCAGAGGCTCTCCATCGCATGTGCCTTAGTAGGTAACCCGGATCTGCTGTTTCTGGATGAACCGACCACAGGGCTTGACCCGCAGGCTCGCCGACAGCTCTGGGAAATTATCCGTGAATTTCGCGATCAGGGACGAACCGTGCTGCTGACTACGCATTACATGGACGAAGCCGAACGACTGTGTGATCGCGTTGCCATTGTTAACCAGGGGAAAGTGATCGCGCTCGGCACGCCAAACGAACTGATCCTAAGTCTCGGAGGCGACCACATGATTGAATTGACCTTAGCAGGTGAATCTTCAATCGAAACCGCTCTGGAAAACCTGAGCAACATTTCGTCTGTGATTTCGCTTCGTAGGGATTCGGATCGATTGCTTCTTTCCGCTACCGAGCCGCATGTGGCATTGCCGGCCCTGCTACAGCGCCTGCAGGCTCATCAAATTGAACTAGCGGGTCTCACGACACGTCATGCAAGCCTGGAAGACGTGTTCGTCAATTTGACGGGACGTCATCTGAGTGATGACCAAGGGTCAGGCTAAGTGGGAATTCATTGATAGGTATACCAACCCGAAGCGCGAGTTTTGATGTTGCGCGTATCCCAGTGTCAAAGTGTGCCACATAATCAGGCAGCCGCCGGAGTTGATTACGATAGCCAGTTGAGGTCATTCGGCGGCACGCCAGTGTGTGAACCCGAATAGGTTCGGCCAAGGCAGAAAAAGTTTGTAGGGCCATTTTTTCCGCCCTCCTGAACACAGAACCAGACCAGAGTCAGCACTGGCTTGCCGCCGAAATGAGCGTGATCGTGCGTCCAAACTTATTTCGGCGGCTGCCAGAGTGGCACACTTTGGGTAAGCGAGGTACACACGCTCGCCCTCGCATTCGGGTCGGCGGAATAGCGCTCGCGTCACGATTTGCGTCCCATCTCGCCCAGCGGCCTAGGGTCACCCAGTCCAGGTGCGTTCGCAATTAGGAACCGAGCACTTTTGCCAGCTTCGACAGAATTGCCAAACAACCGATTGCGGCCAGCGCGAGTTTGCCACGTTCCAGTGGCGTCGTTCCAAGCAAGTCGCGAAGACTGAACGGGAGGTGGATTCCAGGGGACTGGAGTGACGGGGAGTTCGCCGTCGGTAATCGGTCCGGCGGCGTAGAATAGTAAGGACGTCGCCTAGTACCATCGTGCGGGACGGAAGGCTCCGCAATCACCTCTTGCAGTTGTTGTGAGGCAACATATTCCGGTGGAGGCGGAACTGGAACTAGAGATTGTCTGGGCGCCGACGGCGGTGACGGTGGATCGGACACAACGTTTGCTATGGTTTTCGCCAAATCCATTTGCTGCACTTCGCTCACACCGAGAATCGGCAAGACCGACTCCAGAAACCAGCGAACCCGGCCGCAATAGCTGCCCGATGTCGATCCTCCACCAGCGCCGAATAACACCCCGGCGAGCTCGCCGCTATCGTTCAGAATAGGTCCTCCCGAATCACCATTGCGGGCTTGAACAGAAACCTCCAGCATTTCATAAGGGTGATTTGCACCTGGAGCAACATACTGCACACAGCGCCCGGTCGCGGCTCGATAATCTCCTTTGCCATAACCCGCAATCGTCAGCACGTCTCCAGGACGGGGTGCTTTTGAGGCGATACGAACTGGCGGGACGTTCGGCCGGAGAATTAATAGCGCCGCCAAATCCCAATCTTTGTCTGCCTTTAAGAGCTTACCGGGCGTACGAAAGCCGTCGGGGAATGCTACGGTAATCTCACCCGCCGCATCGCGGATCACATGCCAATTGGTAACGACCAAGCCATAATCCGCGCTCACTTCCACTAGCGTGCCAGATCCGTGCGACGTTCCCACTCGCTCTTCAGCTGTTACGCGAACGACTGCCGGATGCGGGGGCATTGCCATCGAGGACGAAAGCTGCGATTTCAGTCCCCGCAATCGATCGAAGGGAAAGATCTCCGCCGACACGAGACTTGTGGTGGCGCACAGAGTGGATGCCATTGCAAAACAAACGAACCATCGCAGACTCATCCCGCGCTTGTTGGCGATGACGGGAGTCAACCATTGGACTGTTCTAAAAGCCGCGAAGCGTTTCACGAGTGCCTACCTCGGCTTGTCTCGTCGGGCTGCTTCGTTACGTAGAATCATTGCCAACAGCTCTTTTCGGCGTTGGTCACTCACGGCAAGAGTTGCGGGTTTGGCGGGCTTGGGGTGTGAAATTGGGACAGGCTTGGAAACTTGCATGGCTCGCCCCTCGTTGAACTGAGAGAATCGCCAGTCGCATCGTGCGATGGAATTACAACGAGGCCTCCTGCCATCAGCCGTTATCGACTTGCGGCCATCAGCAGCGTTTAAGTTTTCGGTCGCCCAGCCACTACTTCTCCAGCCGCTAATGACGCTGAAATAGAAAAGGTCGTTGCAATCTCATTCGGCGGGAGTGTCCGTACTCGCTGAACGCCGTATCGAGGCATTCTCGTGCGGCACAACACTTACAGATCGAACATCACCAAGCTCATAGAGTGCACGCCGAATTTCTTCGATACATTCGGCCATTCGGTCATAATGCGTACGAAACGAGAGAATGCAGATTCGCAACACGTACCGATCGCCTAAGAAGGTGGTCGACAAACACACACGTCGTCGCGAGTGAATTCGATCGAGAAACTCGCGATTGAGCTGAGTTAGTTCGCATTCTCTCAAACCAGGCCGTCGGATGCGAAATGCCACAACCGTCAACTGCGGTTCGGCTACGATCTCTAACTCACCACCGTAGTCGCTGGAAAGACAGCGGAGTTTTTCAGTCACCCATTCAATCAAATTCAGTTTCTCATCGAGACATGCTCGAAAGGGTTCGGCACCCTGAAGTTTGAACGGCAACCAAATTCGCAGACCGCGGAAATCACGAGACAACTCAGGCGATAAGCGGGAGAAATCAATGAATTCCGGATCGGCCGGGTGCGGCGGAAGGTAGTCCGCTTGCAAATCGTTAGCTTGCTGCAGTTGTGCCCGGTCACGAACGAGCAAACAGCCGGTTCCATAGGGCAAAAACAACCCCTTATGGGGATCTAACGTAATGGAATTGGCCCGCTCAATTCCGCGCAATCGCTCTCGTCCGCGGCTGGTCATCAAAAAAAAACCTCCATAAGCGGCATCTACATGTAGCCACATAGATTCCCGTTGCGCGACATCGGCCAGTTCCGACAAATCGTCAATGGCACCGGTGTTCGTGGTTCCGGCTTGAGCGACGATCACGAGCGGTTTGAAACCAGCGGCACGATCGGCGCTCAACTGGGCAGCTAACGCGTCGTTGCGCATGCGGAATCGCTCATCGACTTCAATCTGTCGTACCTGGGACAGCGAAAAACCCACGAACGACGCAGCTTTT
>JANNPR010000382.1:0-5469 GCA_031400345.1 Planctomycetota bacterium
ACAGGGACTTGCCACCCATTCTACAAATTGAACGGCACTCGTCGTTGATGGAGATCGCGTATCAGTTGCGTCGGGGAGCTGAATAGCACGGCATCGTAGCCGGCAGATAAAGCACCCGCGACATTTTCTTCGCGGTCATCCACGAAGAAGATTTCGTGCGGAGCATAACCACAAAGTGCCGCAGCACGCTCGTAAATCAGCGGGTCAGGCTTCATGGATTTCAGTTCAAAACTGAGTGCCGTTACCTGGAATGCCCGGCTAATCAAGGAAAACCGCCCCGTGGCACAGTACTGCCAATGCGATTCATTGGTGTTGGACAAAATGCCGAGGGGAATTCCGGCGGCACTCAGGTTCTCCACGATAGCGACCACGGGCTGGTGGATGTCGAAAATGGCGCTGGAAGCGCAAAGCAATTCAGCTAGAGGGGGCTGCGTGCCCGTGGCGTCGCAAAAGTGTTTGTGAAACTCGGCACCCGAAATAGCGCCTAGTTCATACTGGTTCTCCAAGTCGCCTTCGAAAACAAACTCCCAAATGCGCTCCCAAGGCACTCCCGAAACCTCAGACATTTGGCGGCAAGCTCTTTCGTGACTGAAACGCACCAACACGTTGCCCAGGTCAAAATAAATGAATCGCGGTGTGGCGAGCATTACAGTCCCTATTCTGAAGTGTGCCACATAATCAGGCAGCCGCTGATAAAAAGGTTGGAAGTGGCTCCCTGCCCAAGCAAGCCAGCAACATGACGAGTGCGAAAGATTTCATAACCAACCTCCGCCAAGCCAGTCCTGGCGAAGGACTGTCCAGCTATTTAGAATTGTCGCGATTGTTGTGGTGGGACGAGTATGGCTTTCAGGAAAGATTCTATCAATGGCTGTCAGACTAAACCGATACAGTAGCCGAATTACGCAACCGAAAAGCCAGGGCGCATCACAGGCAATGCTCTATGGTGCCGGCTTGACGGCCGAGGATATGAACAAAGCACAGGTCGGTATCGCAACGCTGTGGTATGAGGGCAACACCTGCAACATGCACCTCAATAAGCTGTCGGAGCATGTTAAGGAGGGGGTCAAAGCAGCAGACATGGTGGGTTTGCGATTCAACACCATCGGCGTCAGCGATGGAATTTCGATGGGGACCGAGGGCATGTGTTACTCATTGCAATCCCGTGATCTAATTGCTGACTCGATCGAAACGGTCATGGGTGCCCAATGGTATGACGGGCTGGTGACGTTGCCGGGCTGCGACAAAAACATGCCCGGTTGTTTGATCGCGATGGGTCGCCTCAATCGACCGTCATTAATGGTTTATGGCGGGACCATCAAACCTGGGTTTCTCAACGGCGAAAAGCTAGACATCGTATCGGCCTTTCAATGTTATGGGGAGTATTTGGCCGGAAAGATTGATGAATCCACGCGGGATGCAATTGTCAAACGCGCGTGCCCGGGAGCTGGCGCGTGCGGTGGCATGTATACGGCCAACACCATGGCCACTGCCATCGAAGCGATGGGTATGAGCCTCCCCTACAGCTCGGACATTCCTGCCGAGGATCCTGAGAAATTGGACGAATGCGTTCGCGCTGGAGCTGCGATCAGGTTATTGCTCGAACAGGACATTAAGCCTCGCGACATCATGACTCGCAAGGCATTTGAAAATGCAATGGTGATCGTCATGGCCCTGGGCGGGTCGACGAACGCGGTGCTGCACCTGATTGCCATGGCGCGTGCCGTCAACGTGCCGCTAGGCATCGATGATTTTCAGAAAGTCAGTCAACGCATTCCCTTTCTTGCCGACCTCAAGCCGAGCGGCAAATACGTTCAAGCGGACCTGCATAAAGTCGGCGGTACGCCGGGGGTCATGAAGTACTTGCTTGAAAAGGGTCTCATCCACGGCGATTGTTTAACGGTGACGGGCCGCACTGTGGAGGAGAATCTGGCCTCGTTGCCCGGATTGCAAGCTGGTCAAGACATCGTGCGAACCATCGAGAATCCGATTAAGACTTCAGGACATATTCAAATTCTCAGAGGCAATTTGGCGCCTGGCGGCGCGGTAGCCAAAATTACCGGCAAAGAAGGACTTAAATTTACCGGTCCCGCCAATGTCTTTGATTCGGAAGAGGAAATGTTGGCAGCGCTTGAAAAATCACAGATTAAAAAAGGGGACGTGATCGTAATCCGCTTCGAAGGTCCCAAGGGCGGGCCAGGCATGCCGGAAATGTTGACTCCCACTTCGGCCATCATGGGTGCAGGACTGGGGTCTACCGTAGCGCTGCTGACCGATGGGCGTTTCTCCGGCGGTTCGCACGGTTTTATCGTGGGCCATATCACACCAGAAGCTCAAGATGGCGGTCCCTTGGCGATCGTGCAAAATGGAGACTCCATCACCATCGACGCTGATAACAACCGACTGGATATTGCGATCAGTGCAGACGAACTCAAGGCCCGTCAAGCAAATTGGAAGGCACCGCCCTATAAGTTCACTCGCGGCACGCTGTACAAGTACATCAAGAATGTGAAGACGGCTTCAGAGGGTTGCGTTACCGACGAGTAAATTTAACTCAGCAGTAACTGTAAATCCTCGGCGCTGAGTTGACTGATCAGGCTGTTATCCGCATTGATGATGGCGTCCGCCAGTTTTCGCTTTTGACTTTGGAGCTGGAGAATTTTTTCTTCTACCGTGTCTCGGGCGATCAATCGATACGCGAATACCGGTTTGCTTTGACCGATCCGATGCGCGCGATCGATAGCCTGCGCCTCCACGGCGGGATTCCACCAGGGATCGAGAATGAACACATAGTCGGCTGCCGTAAGATTGAGTCCTTGTCCACCGGCTTTTAGGCTGATTAAGAAAAGTGGGCAGTCCGGGTCATTTTGAAATCGGTTGACTCTGGCTTGGCGGTCTCGGATTTTACCATCGAGATACTCATACAAAATACCTTGCGAGTCCAGGTGCTTGCGAACAATCGCCAGCAGACTGGTGAACTGCGAGAAGACCAGTGCCTTGTGTCCTTCCCCCAGAACTTCGTTTAGCTGTTCTAACAGTGTTTCAATCTTCGCACTGGGGGCGTCCCGTTGTTCCTTATCGACTAAGCCGGGGTGGCAGGCGACTTGCCGCAGGCGTAACAACGCGGTGAGCACGTCCATCTTGGACTTTTTCAGACCGATATCGTTAATTTTTTTCCCGAGCAGCGCGCGATAGTGATCACGCAATTCGTTGTATTGCTCGCGCTGACTTCCTTCCAACTCACAGTAAATAGTTTGTTCGGTTTTGTCCGGTAGCTCACTGAGTACCTGTTCCTTGGTGCGTCTTAATATGAAGGGTCGCAAGGCCTGGCCAAGTAACCTGATGGAATCGTCTGACTGTGTGGATCGCGCCGTACCGGTGAGCACCTTGATGGCCGCGGAGCGTCCCAACATGCCAGGATTTAAGAACTCGCAAATGGACCATAGTTCCCCCAAGTGGTTTTCCACTGGGGTCCCAGTCATCGCAATACGGTGTTGAGCATGCAATAGACGACATGCTTTGGCGGATTGGGACTGTGAGTTCTTGACCGCCTGTGCCTCATCCAGAAATACGTAGTCGAAAGCTATGTTCTTGAGCGACAAAATATCTCGACGCAGCGTTCCGTAAGTGGCAATCACCAGATCGAAATCTTCGAGTTTCTCCAACCGTTCGGCGCGATCGACGCCCGAATAGTCTAGGACTCTCAGTTCCGGGGTGAATCGCTTTGCTTCATCACACCAGTTGAACACCAGACTCCGCGGCACGACGACGAGAGAAGTGCGTTTGGTTTCGCCGGCGCCGACAGTCCGACGCACATCCAATAACGCTAAGACCTGAATGGTCTTTCCCAGACCCATATCGTCGGCGAGGCATCCCCCAAAACCGAATTCGCGCAAGAAGTGCAGCCAGCCGAGTCCCTCACGCTGGTAGTTGCGCAGCGTACCCTGGAAGGACAGCGGAGGATCACACGCCTTAACCCCTTCGAAGGCCAGAAGTCGTCGCCTCGCCTCGTCAAACTGAACATCGACGTCGACGGACGGCATCGATGCCAATAGCGCATCGAGAATTGCCACTTGGCTAAGTTGAAAGGTTAGCTTGCCTTCGTCTGTCGTGCCTAGGTTGGCAAGCGGCGCGAACTTCGCCATCCAATCTTCCGGTAACAATCCTTGCGTACCGTCGCCCAACGCTACGAATTGCTCACCGCGTTCCACGGCCTTGAGTAATGTGGGCAAATCCACCGACTGGCCGTCGAAATTCATTTTCCCGTCTAACTCAAACCAATTGACTCCCGATCGAACGCTGACGTGAAACTCTCCGGGACGGCGAAACAGCTTGCCTTCGGCTTGCACTTGCCAACCGCTGGACAGCAATCGAGCCACGACTTTCGGTAACGACTTCGCCGGCAGCTCCAAATCGTGGTGCGCCAGCCGACTCAGCGGAGCAGCAATGAACCCAATCGCTTCGAGATCGGCTATGAGTTCCCTCTCGCGCATGAGATTCCGTCGAATCACCGTTTTCGTCTCACGATTGGGAATTAACGTACCGGTTTTCGAACTGGCTACTTGCACTCCGTCATAGGAAAAGTGAACCACCGTGCCGAGCTTCGTGTTTGGCAACACCGAACTAGGAGGCAAGAATCGACACAAGGGGGATGGTTCTGCCTGCACCTGACTCCAAGTCAGCGAGGCAGGCAACTGAATTTCCGGAACGCTGGGCAAGCTCCATAATCTCTCGGTAAAGGCCTCGGCCTGCTGTTGCGGAATATCGACTTTGCCGAAACTCTGGAACATCCGTAACCACGGGATAAAGTTGTCTCCATTCCACCGCGAGATGCGGTTGTCGATGACCACCAACTCAGATGACAACGCTAACTTAATATCCTCGACTGAAATGGACTCCTCGCCACGAACAAGTGCCCCCTTTAAGCGGTAAGCCGTATCATGCTCAACCAATTCCGCGTGCAATTGCCAGGGGGGACCATCATCCCAGATGAGCGGAGAGTTTGGGACATTTTCGTCATCCAGGTCGCCCAGAGTATCGATTACTTCCGCTTTGCATAGGACTGGAAGAATGGAGTGGTAGGCATGCGCTGGAACGGTCACAACATCGTCTGGGCGTTGTGGGAAGAAAGAAAAATAGTTTTCCTGAGGGTCGCGTTGTCCAGCTAAGCCAGCCAAAATCGCCAGCGTCTGTCCTAATTCGGATGCCAAATCGAACCCCTCGCCAGAACTCAGCACGGTTCGCTTAAGCCCCCCCCAGCGGCCGCTTTTTCGTTGCGTGCGCGTGTAAAACCGTAGCAAGAGAGCGTCCATCTCGTTCGATTTCGACAACGGAATCCGGCACCAAATCTGTTGTTCCCCGGCGGGCGCCGAAATCTTTGTCGGCGTAGTGTGGGAAGACTTGTATCGCTCTCGGACAAATGCCAACGGAATTTCCCACGCCGACGGAGAGGTACTCTTGCTCGACGGCTCA
>JANNPR010000430.1:0-3708 GCA_031400345.1 Planctomycetota bacterium
CGCCGTTGGACCGATCCGAGCGGCTTCCACTTGCGTTCGTGGGAGGGTTGGTTTGCGCCTGTCGTTGTCATCGACGCGTTCGTCTCACCCATATTTTCGGATGTCATAATGAGCTCTCGGTTCGTGGTCACTGTTCCATTCGGCTTTGACGCTCGTAGAACAAGCGATCGCGCGGTACAAAGTCATTTCAAAACGTAAGATGAGTCTTAAGTTTCCAGAGATTACCGCTCTGAAGGGAATACGCAAGCCATGTCGAACGATCCATTGTCGGGAAAGCAAATATTGATGTTCGTTGGGGATATCTATGAAGACCTCGAATTATGGTATCCCAAACTGCGACTTATCGAGGCTGGGGCGAGCGTGATCGTTGCCGGATCCGATAAAAGTCAATCGTACGCCGGCAAAAATGGCTACCCGTGCATTTCCGACGCCGCCATCTCCAGCGTGCGGGCGGCCGATTTCGACGGGTTGGTAATACCCGGGGGATTTATGCCAGATAAATTGCGGCGAGATCCGCAAGTCTTGCAGCTGACTCGGGACTTTTCGGAATCAGGTAAACTCGTCGGGGCCATTTGTCACGGTGGCTGGATTCCCATTTCGGCTCGAGTTTACAAAGGGGTAAAAGTGACCGGGTCACCTGGTATTAAAGACGACTTAATCAACGCCGGAGCAATCTGGGAAGACTCGGCTGTGGTTATCGATCGGCATTTCGTATCGAGTCGAAAACCGGACGATTTGCCAGATTTCTGCCGTGGACTATTGGCGGTGCTATCGGACCGCAAAAAGTAGTCGTTGTCGCACGTGCTTGGCTCACGCTGCGGGCGCACAGGACCGTCTATTGGTCAGGCCAGACCGGTCCGTCCGATCGAAAGTAGGAGAGATTTGCAGCATTGCTGCAAATACGCCGGCTGCCAGCCAGAACGGGAGCAGACCAAGCTGGGACCGATAGATCAGACTTTTAACCTTTTCGTGTGCCCCCGGGCTTGATTCGGTCCACTCTGGCTTGCGGCCGAATGAGCTTTGCTGACAATTCTGGCCATTTCCGTCGCCTGGCCATTTCCGCCGGTTGGCCCGGGTGCGCTTCCGATTGAACCCTGGGTCGAGCGCATTAATGTGCCTGGCCTGGCTACTTGGCCTGGCTACTTCTACTTCTACCTCTTGCGATGACGAATCCGAGCTCGCATGCGGCGCTTCTTTCGGCCCACCTTGCGGCGGCCTTTTCCTGTCTTCTTTACTCCCACGATTGGTCTCCGCTGTCAAAAGGGTTGGATTCGTTCATGCGGCGGTAACGTAGCAAATATGCACCAGATGTGACAAGAGGCACAGGGGGCTAGCGGTCAACCTAATGGGTATGACATTGACGTTCTGGAGACCCCCGGATACCCTCCGGCACCTCAGTTTATAAACCACCGAAATTCCCTGCGCTTTCAAAGCGCCTCCCAGGAAGGATGATTGGTGCATGTCCAAATTTGTATTGATCGATCATTCGCTGGTGCAACCCGGCGGCCATCATTTCGAATATGCGGAACATGCTTTTAGGGCAGCCCATGCAGCTGGCCATCAAGTCGTTGTTGCCGCACATCGAAACTTCAAAAAACCGGCCACCTGGGAGTCGGGCTGGGAAAGTCATCCCATATTTCCACACACGCTCTACGACGAGCTAGGCGCACATGGAAGTGAGAACTCAGTAGAATCTGCGCCCGATTTAGAAAATTCTCTTCATAACCGTTCTCACTTATCCTGGTTGGCGCGCTGGCGGACACGGACAGAACGCTTACTCGTAAAACGACAGACTGTAGGCTTCCGCCGTGCATTGCGACAGCTATTCAGCGACGTCTCGCTCTCGCGGGGCGATCACGTGTTCCTTCCCACGGCGAGCATTTCCGATTTTTTCTGCTTGGCGGAGTACTTACACGGGTCGTCAGAGACTCAGAAGGCCAAATGGCACTTACAGTTCCACTACGGGCCTGCCGTAGAGTCGGGCCCCGCTTGGGAATGCTTGCAAGCGAACTTTGCTCGAGCGCAAAGGTTAACCGATGGTCATGAATTAAATTTGTTTACGACCACGACAGGACTGTCGGACCGGTACCGCCGTTTAGGTGTCGCCAGATGCGAAATGTTGCCCCACCACGTCAATCCGTTTTTTACGCCCGATGTTTATCGCTCAGGTTCGACGCCTCTGCGGGTACTTTGCGCGGGATGTCCTCGGCAAGAAAAGGGCTATCAGCACTTGAGTCGGATCGCGATTGACCTGTGGCAGGACTACTTCGCAACCGGCCGCGCTCAGTTATGTCTACAAGCTAAGCCATCATGGTTCGGTTCGAATCGGCCGCGTTGGAAGGCCCAATGGGGAATCGGCGAAGCAACGGCCAATGCCACTTCCTTTCAACCGGTAGGTGAATCGGTAGGACCTATTGCCTGTTCGCGGTTTCCGTTGCCAGCTCACGAATACGTAAAAATGATCCGCACCGCCGACATCGGGCTGTTTCTTTACGACACGGCCTCCTATCGCCACCGATGTAGCGGCGTGTTTGTGGAGATGCTTGCCGCGGGCGTGCCGGTCATAGTTCCTGCCAATTGTTGGATGGCGGAACAGGTCAACGGCGCAAACGCCTGGTGCCGTGAACGGTTTCGCAGCCGGTCCGAAAACGCTTCGTCGTTAGAAAATCGGCCGAGCATGATCGGGCTCGTCGCCCAAAACGTGGATGAGATACCCAAGTTAGTGCGAGAAATGCTGGATGATCATCAACACTACCGGACACACGCGATCGCTTATTCAAACGTTTGGCGTAATGTTCACTCGGCCGAAGCGACGTTACGTCGCTTGATGTCGAGTGAGTCTACCGCTCAGTCCATGGCACCGGCCGCATGATTCCGGTGCTAGGTGCTAGGTGCTAGGTGCTAGGGGGAGAGGTGCTAGGGGAGGAAGTTTCGACCGATCCGTCCGATGGATCGGCATGCTTGGTAGGTAACGGGGTTATACCTTCGTGCTAGAATTCTCCGATGATCTCGCCCGCCTGGCAGGTAATTAGTCGGGCTACGATTCGGAGCTCGAGGTCCTCTGCCAGAAATCGAACGGATCCATCCGACATGGCGACTTGCGCCCCCCCAGGATGGAATGCACTAATTTCGTTGTTGTTTGTACAATTTATTGCGCAAGGTCCCGGGGTGACCGTGCCGGTGCGGTCGTACCCATGTAGCGTGAAGGCATTATCGCGATCGGCCCATCCTCCTCCGCCGAAGCGCCCTCCGGGAATATTTCTCTTCGCGCGGTAACGAGTCGGCCGGCCACCAATCTCGTAAAGCATCGCGGTATTACTGGAACCGTCTCGAATATCAGCAAATCGACGCATCTCATTGACCCGCATGATCCCTTTGGAATTATTATGCGTTTCCGCATCAATCAGATTATTGGTCGGAGGCCCCAACGAGGGATTTACATCGGTACAGACGGAGTAGTCTCCGGCGGCGGTTCGCCAAGTAAATCCGCCTGACGTCGCCGCGTCTGTTCGATTGCGATCAGGGGCGGAAGCGCATTGAAATGCGCTGAGATGGGCTTCACGCACCATCTGATTTTCTATGCTGCGCCAGTCGCGATCGAACCGATACAGGGCATGCAAGGAAGTTTGCTCTAGATAGGGCAGCACCATCACACCCCACCCATGCTCGACATTCACGGGGATGCGCAAGCGCCGATGAACCTCAGTG
>JANNPR010000438.1:0-3042 GCA_031400345.1 Planctomycetota bacterium
CCTTAGTGGGGGTCTGCACAGAATTCCAGTTAGTGAACTTCAAGCCTCAGCACAGTTGAATGTGCGAGACTGTGAGTCGCTTTAAAAGGCGAACGTTAGTCCAGCATAGGCACCGTGCAAAATCAGGCTTCCGTTAGATTCGATCGTTTGCACATCGTTGATACCTCGCAGATCCGAAAAGATCTGGTTGGTGGGCAGTGCTACGCCCGTCAATGCGACGGCGCGGTAACCACCATATGTGCTCCAACGATCGTTCCACTGGTAATTCCCTCCCAGGTTGAATTCACCTAGGAAGGCAATGTCCTTTTTATCACTCGCAACGTTCCAAGCTCTGCCATTGAATGGTCCATTATTGATCGTGGCCACTCCGGCAGCACCACCAATGACGGAACTATTGGTCATGTAGTTCTGGTACACCCCGAACTTCAAGCCAGTTGTCAGGGCCAACCGTTGGGTCAGTAAGTAGCGGCCATTGCCACCCACCTGAAGACCCAGCAGGTTGTTTTCTGTATTGATGCGATAGTACAACTCGTCAACTTCGCCTGTAAACGAGCGATCGTTCGGATCCGACGCGAATTCGAGATATTCGTTGGATCGGAAGTATCGGACACCGGCGAGGGTATTCCAGGTAGCCGTGCCGGAAACGCCAGAGAAGCTCAGAATGTTCAGCTCAAGATTGTGATAATCGAAATCACGTATGAGTCGATGAGCTTCGGCGTCGTCGACATTGTTGTCCGCAGTCAAACCGTTATAGGTTAGCGAACTCCAGTTTTGGATTCCGTTCAGGTTTCCGACGGCGTCCGCAGCAGTCGCGATTGCCGAGGTCTGTCCGGGAAATAGGCCCCAGTAGCCAACTTCTATGGCATTGCATCCGCAATTGAAATACCGACCTAACCAAGTTTCGAAACCACCAGCCCAATTCATTGCAGCTTCACGAGTGTCAAGCATTTGTCGTGCTTCGTTGGCGGTATCGAAACTGAAGAGGTAATGGTTCTCGTTGTCGCGAGTCATGATCAACCCGCCGAGACCGGCGTACCAACCGCAGGACGTCCCGCATACGGTGTCCGTCACGCAACCGGAACCGGGAGCCATCGAACCGCCGGCGCCAGTGCAACCTACGCCCGCTGCCTCGTTTCCATAGCCGCCACTATAATAATCGCCTGTCGGTAAACCGCTCCCGACAGACCCAGCCGAGTTGGGCTGGTTATCGGCACCGGAGTTCTGTCCATCCGCCGGCGAAGGTGCTGGTCGATTGGAATCTTGAGGAGGCTGTGTATTTCGCAACAAACTCGAGTCAGCCAGCACACTGGGTGGGTAGTCGTTGTGGCCAGATTCGCTGTTGTCATTCTGTCGGCCGAAGGACGTTGGCTGAGCTAAAGCAGTGTTGGCAGCAGATGGAGGTCGCGGAAGCTTCCGGACTCCATTATGAACGGGCCCAGCCGCAGCTGTATTGGCGGGTGGCAACAGTGACGGCGTGCCATAAACCGGGACTTGAGCCGTGGCGACTCCGCTCGCCAACAAGCTCGAAGCCAGCACAATGCCTCGTGCAACGAAGGTTCTCATAGCTATACTCCTTGCTAAGAACAGGTCCATCTTTGCCCAGGCGCGCGGTGCTAAAACACGAATCGTGAGGGCTTTTTCACGTCCGTGCATTGGACATCCTGTCCCTGAGATCGCCTCCGTCTTGGACGCTATCCGACGCCGTTCCTTTCTCAAATTCGGTAAGACCCGTGCCTTAGATTTTTAGATTTACGTCGCTCACCGAGCTTTTCTCAAGATGACCTCGCTGCAATCAGCGTCGGCGGTGGAAACGTTATACGCGGCTGTACGCAAATTCGATTATTACAACTTTTCCGATACCGAACGTGACGACCATAACGACTCTTTCATTTCTGCCGATTTTGTCCATAATCCATGCCAAGTAGTATCCCAGTGCGGCCCCGCAAGGAATCCTCGATGCCTGTCATGCTGGTAATCGACGACGATCCGCTTGTTCACCACCGCTTCCGACGCGATTTCGAATCGTCTGAGATAACCATTCTTGCCGCCCACACTGCCACCGAAGGGTTGGCTTGTATTTCCCAACAAAACGTCGACGTCGTGATGCTTGACGTGATGCTGCCCGATTTGTCAGGCTTGGAAACATTTCAACGTATCCACGACCTCAATCGCAAAATTCCCGTCGTGTTTATCACCGCGGGAAGCGAAAGTGATACCGCCATCGAAGCCATGAAGTTGGGTGCTTACGATTACCTGCTCAAGCCGCTGCATCGCGAGCAAGTCCGCGCCGTGGTGGACCGAGCGCTGGCGATTCGGCGGTTAATGGAAACGCCGGTCAAATTGCCGGAAGACACCGTTTCTGAGAAGGTTCCTCATGAAAGCCTGGTCGGACGCTGCCCAGCCATTCAGGACGTTTACAAAGCGATTGGTCGGGTCGCTTCTCGAGACGTCAATGTGATGATTATCGGTGAAAGCGGTACTGGGAAAGAATTGGTTGCCAGAGCCATTTACCAGCATAGCCGGCGCGCCGACGGACCATTTCTGGCAATCAATTGCGCCGCGATCCCGGAATCTCTACTCGAAAGCGAGTTGTTCGGACACGAAAGGGGAGCGTTCACCGGAGCCGACCAGCGGCGCATCGGAAAATTCGAACAATGTACGGGCGGCACTTTGTTTCTCGATGAAATTGGTGACATGTCGGCCTCCACCCAAAGTAAAGTTCTGCGATTGATCCAGGAACAAAAATTCGAGCGGGTGGGTGGGTCCGAAACGATCAAAACAAACGTGCGATTGATTGCTGCGACGCACCGCGACCTCGAGCGACTAGCGGAGGACGGCAGATTTCGACTCGACCTGTTCTACCGCTTGAACGTATTCACCATCTACCTTCCGCCTTTGCGGGAACGCATGTCCGACCTGCCGTTGTTATTGCAACACTTTTTATCGCGATACAGCCAGGAGCTGCGCAAAGAAGTGGAAAGTATATCCCCGGCAGCTCTCGACCTGTTGATGAACCATGATTGGCCCGGGAACGTCCGCGAA
>JANNPR010000441.1:0-1195 GCA_031400345.1 Planctomycetota bacterium
ATGTTCCGCACGCTGCATCCCATGCTGGAGGAAGGGGACGTAGTGCTGGGCGACCGCTATTTTAGCGGCTGGTTCGACATCGCGTTGCTCCAACAGCGGGGTGTGCACATCGTGGTTCGCAAACATCAACTGCGTGCGACCGACTTTCGCACCGGCCAACGCCTAGGGCACGACGATCACCTGGTAAGTGTGGAGAAACCCCGGCGTCCCACCTGGATGAGCCTGGAAGAATATGCCGAGCTGCCCGACTCCTTGACGCTTCGGGAAGTTCGCGTCCGCGTGCAACAGAAAGGATTTCGCACGCGGAACCTCGTGGTGGTCACGACGCTCTTGGATGCGGAGCAGTATCCGGCCGAGGAGATCGCCAAGCTCTACCGACGGCGTTGGCAAGCGGAGCTCAATCTGAGAAGTCTGAAAATCGTGCTGCAAATGGACCACTTGCGGTGCAAGACTCCCCACCGGGTCCGCAACGAGTTTTACATGCACTTGGTCGCCTACAATCTGATTCGACGTGTGATGGCCGTGGCAGCCGCTCGGGCGGGCGTCGAGCCCTGGACGGTGAGTTTCAAAGGGACACTACAAACTCTCGACAAGCTACTGCCATTGTTGTGGACGAGTCTGGCGACCGATGCCTGGTGCGACGCCCTGCTCGACGCCGTTGCCACCCATGTTGTCGGCAATCGGCCCGACCGGTGTGAACCGCGTGTCAAGAAGCGGCGTCCCAAACAGTACCGAAAGATGACGAAGCCCAGGCAGGATTACAAAAGGCGTGTGGCATAAGGACTTACCAATAGTTCAAGTGCCATTCGTGTTGGTAACCATTGGGCAAGTCGCGGCCATGTATGATATACTCAGGGTCGCGGCAGTGTGGATGATCGAATCGGTCTCTGCCCGAACGTCCCTCCGTTTTTTTCCCGCCTGAATAACCAGCTCCATGCGATTCACTTTTCGCGCGTTCACGGCTTTCATTGTGTCTTTGGGGGGAGTCGTTTCGACTTGCTCTGGCGAAGAACAAGTTGGCAAAACTTCTTCGGGTCAAGAAACTCGTCGTCTCAATTTTTACCTCGATATTGTGCCCGTCTTGAGCAAGCAAGGTTGCAACAGCGGCGGATGCCACGGCAAGGCCATTGGCCAGAACGGGTTCAAGCTATCGCTGTTTGGGTTCGATCCGTCGTTCGACTACGCGGCGCTGGTT
>JANNPR010000465.1:0-2414 GCA_031400345.1 Planctomycetota bacterium
GATTCGTGGTACAGGCTTAGCGAACAGGAGTTTGAGGGTCCTCAGCCGGTCGCCGTAGATCTCGTCTCGGATTTGCAGCTCGTTCCGTGATGTTTCCCAGGCCGGAAACCGTTGTGCAGCAGAATTGGTAAACAACAGCAGGTCGTCGCAGAACTCGTCGATATCGGCTGACCTGGGGACCACAACGACCAGCGTCTCCGGCGCATTCCGAGCCAAGGTCGCCGCAGCCAGCGCGCAGGACGACCCCCAGACTCCGTCCAGCGTGGCGGGTCGACCACTTCGAAGTGCATCAACCAGCTCAGCGAAGCCTGCGTGTTTATCCAGGCAGTTTGGCAGCTCTTGCAACCGCTCAACCGCCGACGTCTCGGGTGGGACGATTGACATGGTGTGTGGAGGAATTGTAACCGAGTGAAATCGGCTTTGGAAACGCTGGCAATTAAGGATGGTCAGTCGAGCCAGCTTAATTCAGCAAAACGAGTTCAGTGGTGCATACCCCAGCAACGGCAAGGAGCGCCGCACGCAGCCTCTGATGGACGCTATCACCCCCTTCGACCCCTTCCTGGCAACTACGGATTTGGCACCCAGGCCGGGGACTGTCACCCAATGTACGTGGTAGCACTTTCGGGAACGAATTCGCAAAAATCTTGTCTAAAAAAAGGGAACAGCCGGGGCCGCTGTTGGAAGTGGGTACGAATTTGAACTTCGAGACGTATGTGGGCCCTCGTTAGACACGTTAATATTGGCACAATCTTCACAAGCCCGCTGCGAAAACTTTGCGCAGGTGGGTTAATCTGGCCTTCCCGAAAGGTCGAATTGGAGTAAGATAGCTACGCAGTCGCGGCATGATATAAAACCATCCCTGATGCCCGGCTTGATCCCACCGAGCAAACTACCTCGCAGTCGCGTTGCCAGTTGGTTGTCCACCTCTGGACACCCCTAACAATGGTTTTGGTAGAGTATAGGGATCGTTTTGTCACCCGTTAGGTGCGTTATGGAACTTGTAAAACTCCGCAATATTGGTATCTCAGCACACATCGATTCTGGAAAGACAACGCTAAGTGAGCGGATATTGTTCTATTCCGGACGTATCCACAAAATGGGTGAGGTGCATGGAAGTGGTGATGGTGCCACCATGGACCATATGGACTTGGAAAAAGAACGGGGTATCACCATTACCAGTGCGGCCACGACCGTCGAATGGAATGGCCACCAAATTAATCTAATTGATACACCTGGACACGTTGATTTCACCGTCGAAGTCGAGCGCAGCTTACGCGTCCTTGATGGCGCGGTTTTGGTCCTGTGCGCAGTGGGAGGCGTCCAGTCGCAATCCATTACTGTCGACCGCCAGATGAAACGTTACCACGTCCCGCGGTTGGCGTTCATTAACAAGATGGATCGAGTCGGAGCCAACGCAAAGCGCGTCGTCGAGCAGCTACGCGAAAAGCTTAACGCCGATGCAATTTTAATGCAGCTGCCGATCGGCGCTGGGGAAACTTTCAACGGTGTTATCGATTTGATCGCGATGAAGGCTCATCGCTTTGAAGGTAAAGACGGTGAAACGATTCGCACTGAGGAGATCCCGGCGGACATGCTGGAAGAGGCTCAGGAATCCCGGCAACAAATGTTGGAGTCGCTGGCCATGTACAGCGACGAACTGATGGAGAAACTGTTGTCGGAAGAATCGATCACGGATGAACTGATTCATCAAGTCGCATGTACGGCCTGCCAACAGCAAGATGCCACCCCGGTGTTCGTGGGCTCGGCGTATAAAAATAAAGGAGTTCAGCTGTTGCTGGACTCGGTTTGTCGTTATCTCCCATCGCCGCTCGACCGCGAAATCAAAGCGAAAAAGTACGACAATCCAGACGAAGCTTTCCCTTTGAAGGCCGATCCTTCTCTGCCGTTTGTCGGTATGGCCTTTAAGATCGTGGATGATCCGTATGGGCAATTGACCTTTTTGCGCGTCTATCAAGGCAAAGCGGAAAAGGGCCAGATGTACATCAATCAGCGTACTGGCCGCAAAGACCGATTCAGCCGAATTGTCCGCATGCATGCGGATAAGCGCGAGGAAGTCGACGACGCATCGGCGGGTGATATAGTCGCGGTAATGGGTTTGGATTGCGCCAGCGGCGATACGTATGCGGCCGAAGCTAAATACTGCGCGTTGGAAAGCATGTTCGTTCCGGAGCCAGTAATCAAAGTGGCCGTCAGTCCGCTAGTTCGAACTGACGCAGACAAACTCGGCAAAGCTTTAGCTCGCTTCCGAAAGGAAGACCCCACGTTTCGCGTCATGACCGACGAGGAGACAAGCGAGATCCTGATTGCAGGCATGGGTGAGCTGCATTTAGAAATCTATGTAGAACGAATTCGCCGAGAGTATGGAGTCGAAGTTGAAGTTGGTCCACCTAAGG
>JANNPR010000836.1:0-4544 GCA_031400345.1 Planctomycetota bacterium
CAAGTCCGCCGTGCCGGTCAAAGCCGGGGACCGGGACTCGGAGTCACGTGATGCCTTTCTGCGGGGCGCGCGGCTGCTGGCGATTGACGACAGCCGGACCTACCTGCACGAGCTCGAGAAAAAGCTGACAGCGAACGGCTTTCAGGTCACGACGGCCTCGTCCGGTCCGGAAGGGCTGGACATTCTGTCTCGGGAAGCTTTTCACATCGCGGTGGTCGACGTCGTGATGCCCGACATGGACGGCTTCGAGGTCTGTCGGCGCGCACGACGGTGGTCCGACGACGGACAAAAGCAACTGGGTCTCTTGATCCTGTCCGGAAAGGAAAACCGCGAAGTCTTGTTGCAGGCGCTCGAATCTGGAGCCGACGACTTTGTCAGCAAGCAGCAGGACATGGATGTGATTCTGGCACATATTAATTCGCTGGTACGCCGCATCCGCATGATGCGGCACATTCAGGCGAGCCGTCAGAAGTCGCACCTGCAAGACTTGGCGTTGGGCGAGGCCAAGTGGAAACAGGAGCAGGCCGAGGAACGGGCGTCGCACGCGGAATCGCGTGCCGCGTTGTATGACGAATTGGAAAAGATCGCCGTCGAACTGAGACAGTCGAAAAAAGAACTGGAGGTCGCCAAGGACGCCGCCGAAGCTGCCAGCCGTGCGAAGAGCGAATTCCTGGCCAACATGAGTCATGAGATCCGCACACCGCTCAACGGAATCATCGGCATGACGGAGTTGACGCTTGACACCGAACTTTCGTCTGAGCAACACGAATACTTGGGCATGGTCAAGACCTCGGCTGACCACTTGCTGACGGTGATCAATGACATCCTGGACTTTTCCAAGATCGAGGCGGGCAAACTGGAACTGGAGCGGATCGACTTAAAGCTCCGCGGCAATCTGGACGACACGCTGGCGTCGCTCGCGTTGCGTGCTCACAAGAAGGGACTCGAACTCATTGAGGACGTGCATGCCAATGTGCCGGACAACCTGCTGGGCGATCCCGGCCGGTTGCGTCAGATCATCGTGAACCTGGTCGGCAACGCCATCAAGTTCACCGAGCGGGGCGGAGAGATTGTGGTCCGCGTGCAGGTCGAATCGCAAACCGAAGACGAGGTCTGCCTGCACTTTGCGGTGGCGGACACCGGGCTCGGAATTCCTAACGACAAAAAACACCGGCTGTTTCAAGCGTTCTCGCAGGTCGACGCTTCGACCACGCGCAAATATGGCGGGACGGGCCTGGGTCTGGCGATCTCGTTGCAATTGGTCGAGATGATGGGCGGACGCATCTGGGTCGAGAGCGAGACTGGTCGCGGCAGCACGTTTCATTTCACGGCTAGGTGCGGATGGTCGGCGTTTGGTGCCGAGGCTCCTCCAGTCGAACCGGTCAGTCTGGAAAATCTGAATGTGTTAGTCGTGGACGACAACGCCACCAACCGCCGAATCCTGGAAGAGGTTTTGACTAACTGGAAGATGCATGCCACCGTCGTAGACAGCGGTCCGGCAGCGTTGGCGGCGCTGGAACTTGCCTGCCGCGCCGAACAGCCATACTCGCTAGTGTTGCTCGACCAAATGATGCCCGACATGGACGGATTCATGGTCGCAGAGTGGATTCAGCGACATCCGGCGCTGATGGGCGGCACGGTGATGATGCTCTCCTCTGGCGATCACCGTGGCGATGCGGTCCGCTGCCGCGAATTGGGAATCGCCGCGTACTTGAGCAAGCCGGTTCGGCAGTCGGTGTTGTGGGACGCGATCGTCTCGGCTTTGGGTACGTCGCGCGTGCGGGAACGTGTGCCGACGACGGCCGCTCACGAACTGCGACCGTGCCCGCACCGCATGGAGATTCTGCTCGCGGAAGACAACGCCGTGAATCAGAAGTTGGCCGTGCGGCTGCTCGAAAAGCGGGGACATGCCGTCACCATAGCTGGGAATGGTCGCGAGGCCGTCGACGCGCTGGAGCGACGGCACTTTGACATGGTGTTAATGGACGTGCAGATGCCCGAGCTGGACGGCTTCGAAGCCACCGCACTGATCCGTCAGAAAGAGGCGGCGAGAGGTGGACACGTACCCATCATTGCCATGACCGCTCACGCGATGAAGGAGGATCGCGAGCGCTGCCTCGCGGCCGGCATGGACGGATACGTGTCGAAGCCGCTCCACGTCGAGCGGCTGATCGCAGCCGTTGAAAGTTATGCGGGACCGCCGGCCCGCGACTCATCCGTCCCAGAACTCGCCACCGCGCCCCCCGCCGAGTCACCCATCACGCTGGATCGATCTGCGGCCCTACAGCGTTTCGATGGCGACGCCGAACTCCTGAAGGAGCTTCTGGACCTGTTCGCAGAGGAATGCCCGCGATACCTGGCGGCGATCGACAGCGCAATACAGGAACGCGATCCCACGAAGTTGCGCCGCGCCGCCCACACCTTCAAAGGCACGCTTGGCACCTTCGGCGACTCTCCACCGGTCGCCACGGCTCAAGCCCTGGAGACGATGGGTCAGGAGAATAATCTGGCCGGAGCCGAAGCGGCGTACCAACAACTCGCTCAGCAAATGGCTCACCTGCAACCCGCCATGGCCGCGTTAGGGTCCACCCCTGTGGTGGCGAGGCTAGGGAGTTGAGTCCCGCCATCCTCAAAGCGCAGCGATAGCGGCCCGGCCTGCAGCGCTAGTGCTCTGTTCGCTCGCTGCGGCTGCCGTCCAGCAGAAAGCTAGAACTGGCCACGACCGTCTCTCCGCGTGCCAGCTTTCGTTTGACGTGATTTTCTCGCATGCAGGTCAATCCTCACTTCTAGCGTATCGCCGTAGCTTCTGATGAAACGCGGGTGAGTAACTCCTTAAGTCGTTCAAGTACGGTGAGATTGACTGGTTGAACAGCCGCCTTGTTGACGCAATTCTAACCCCGGCAATAAGAAAGCCCTTCGACGTTATCGTCGAAGGGCTCGTTTCTAAAGAAAGTGGAGGCGCCGGGAATTGAACCCGGGTCCCGAGACATTTCCATGGAAGCTTCTACGTGTGTAGTCGAATCTTTAGTTGTGGCCGCACGAACCCCATTCGACACGGTTTCGCTTTGGCTAGTCGAGAACTTTTTTTAGCTGAGAATGTACCCGACGTGACCCTCAGCGATCCGGAATTGACGACCGACTTTTGGAGCTCTCCGGTGAAGCTCCTCAATCGGAGCTACCTAATGCTAGGCAGCTAGAGCCAAACTTTCGTTGGCAGGTAAGGTTTATTAGTCAGCTTTTAACGTGGCCAACTGACTAACCACGACACGCCACTCCCACTTCAAGCTATCCGGTCGAATCCAGTTCGCCCCCGTGGAATATGGTCCTAACTTGACCATCGGCCCCGATCTCAGATCGCTTGAGCCGACGCTCGATTATAGGGCCTATGCACGCAATGGCTAGGTGGATACTCCTTTGTTCGTCCTCGTACTCGACAAAACAAGCGATGACGAGTACGAGTACCGCTTCGCTGAGTACGAGGACGAGACGACAATCGCAGCCATTTTCTGGGTAATACTGTTGTGGCATCCGAATCCAACATCTTGGAAGACGCAATCGACGGGATTCCGCGTCCCGACCGGCAGGCAAGAATCGGCCCAATTGCCGTTTGGCCTCAGCTTAAAGCTTCAATCACCACAACTTCGCTTGCGCTTCAGGCTTCAATCACAACGTCCAATCGCCAAAGTTGGTGGAAAACTTGGCAAAAATGGTTTACAGCCTGAATGCCGTTTGTATACTCGGTGCCTTAACTGATAGCACCCAGCGAAAAAATTCCGGAGCCTCGCCCTTATGAATGTAGCCAAACCGTCCGACCGAGATGTAGCCGCGCCGAATGCGTATCGCCTGCTTTCGGCAGGTTTTATGGCAATCGTGGCTTCGGGAGTTGGGTTTTCTATCAGAGGTGGAATCTTGGGTGATTGGAGGACGGAATTCAATTTCACCCAATCGGATCTTGGTAATATCACCGGCGGAGGCCTGTTAGGGTTTGGCATCATCATCTTAGTGAGTTCCCTACTGGCCGATGCGATCGGCTATGGCAGGCTGATGATGCTGTCGTGCATGAGTCATCTCGCTTCAGCCATTCTGACGTTGGCAGCGACGCCTGCGTTCAAATTCGGTGGTGAAGCGCATGGTCAAGCGTACGCATACCAATGTTTGTATTGGGGAATGTTCCTGTTCGCCGTCGGAAACGGCGTGGCCGAGGCGGTGGTAAACCCGTTAGTGGCGACCTTGTTTCCAAGAAATAAGACGCACTACCTAAATATTTTGCACGCAGGATGGCCCGGCGGATTGATCTTGGGCGGATTGCTTTCCACGGTGCTCGTTGGAAATGTTTCTTGGCAGATCCAGATGTCGTTGTTCCTGGTGCCAGTCGTGATTTTCGGAGCGATGTGCATAGGCCAAAAGTTTCCGCAATCCGAGGCCAGCTCGCACGGAGTTGGTTATTGGGAAATGCTCAGCGAGTTAGGAATGTTTGGAGCGTTAGTTATCGTCGGATTACTCGGTTTCTGGTTCCTCAAAGACTTGGGCTGGAACTATTTTGT
>JANNPR010000501.1:0-6517 GCA_031400345.1 Planctomycetota bacterium
AGCATTTACCCCAACGGGGTTCCGTCCACTAGCCCAGGGTTGCCGCGCTAGCGGCTACCCGGGGGTGCTGCCGTACAAAACAACCCCAACCCCAACGGGGTTGCGGCCGAGTCCGTGTTGGCTCTGATCTGACGCAACCCCATTGGGGTTGACGAATCATTTATTTCGTTTCCCAGGGTAGCCGCTAAGCGCGGCAACCCTTGGGCTAAGGGACGCAGCCCCCTTGGGGCAGAAGACTTTTTTTGGGAACAGAATTTGGATAAAAGGTCGACAATACTGGCGTCAGATATTGCCCAGGCCAGTTAGGCACCTTAGCCACGCCTCTGTACGAGCATCTGGCGACTGTCCATCGTCGTAGATACTGAGCTCGGCGGCTTCTGCGAGCGACCCGACCTGAAATGCTGTCGAATAACGCCGCATCTTGCTAATTGTACAAAGCACTGGTGCCAGGCCGCACCATAGGCAAGCGCTTCGCGCGGCAACGTTTGCCACATCATGAACTTATCAAACACTCCCAGGCACGAGCGTTTAGCCCACCGGACTGGCCTGCGCAGTTTGTGCGAGTCAAGATCACAAAATGCATTCGGCCCGAGTTTGTTTGTGTTCCGTTTTCCGGCTTCAGTGTATTCGGGGCGAAGCCCCAGCAGATCACCCAGCCCTGGCCAAGTCGCGGTCTCAGCCGCGGACGCCGGCCTGGGTTATGGTGCCGCGCTTCCCTCGGCCGAGAGATGGACGTCGTTGACAATCGGCACGGAAACGAGGCCGAAATATTCCCCGGACTGGGTTCGAGTCTTGGGATCCCGGCAATTCTTGGGAATGCGTGTAATTGACGGTACTCTGGTCGCAGGCGCAATATACGACCCACCCTGAAAGCCGAGACACGTCACTTGTTTGATTCAGACAACCGGAATTAAAGCCATGTCACAATCTCTTTGCCGCGTGTGGTTGCACACTGTGCCGCAGCCCTCCCAAACGAAGCCGCGTTCTATTTCGGCCTCGTTTTTCGCCGATGGATTAACACGCTTGTTGCTCGGCCGAGGATGGGATTGTTTGACGTATACCCAGTGCGGCGCTCGCGGCCGACGCCGCGATCTTGCACTGGGCTGGATGATCTGCTGGGGCTTCGCCCCGAATACAGGAACGTCCATCCTGTTTACAAGCACCACGCGCTGTCGCAATTCGGTCGAGGAACAAAAATAGGATAAATGCAATTTCTATTGCATGACCAAACTGCGAGACCCAGAGTAAGCCGTTTGGTGATGGATCACGAAGAGCTGCCGTCCGCATGGAAGGCCAGATGGATTTCTGAATGGTTGCCGTTTCGCCAATCGACCCAAGCCACGTAAATGCCATCGGCCGTGGCAAAGCCCCGCTTCTTCCTAGGCGCCCAGGTGAGTCAGGCCGCCGCCGGTCGCGGAACCGTGGTTCCGCCGACGCAACGTCGACGGCGGGCGGAGGCGTGTGTCGTTGGCCCCTATTCCGTTGCGGCTATGTCGCTAGGGGGCGTTTTTTCTCCGGGATTTGCGAACATAAATACGGCAGAAGCAGCAGCGGCCGCTGCCATATTAGCGACCAGATAGATCCAGATATTGCCCAAGCTCGAAAGTCCATAAATCGTAATTCCGACCGCCACGGCCGGATTGAACACTCCGCCTGAAATGCTACCCACCGAGTAAGCGCCGGCCAAAACCGTGAATCCAATCGCCAACCCGTAAAACGAATTCCCGCTGGTTCCTTTGGCGGTCGCTACGTTGAGGACCACGTAGCACAGCGCGAACGTGTACAGGAACTCGGCGATGAGCGCCTTCGCAATGTCCGGTTGCATGCTGGCGTCTACTCGTGCCCCCTTCATGAATACGACTATAAAGGCAGCGGATGCGGCACCGGCTAACTGGGCTACCCAGTAAGGGATCAGATCCGTGACAGGACACTTGCCTCGTAGGAACACCGCCAACGTAACTGCGGGATTATAGTGCGCGCCGGAGATATGCCCTCCAGCAAAGATCATCACCATGAGCACCGAGCCGATGGCGAGCGGCGCCATCGCGCCGGCATCCCCAGGCTTCATGACGGTAAAACCAATTGTCGCCACCAGGAAAAACGTACCGATAAACTCGACCACATACTTCAACTTGGAAAGCTCCTTAGAGGCATATTCAAAATTTCAACTTATTTAGACTTGGGCCATAGCAAACCATAGACACCTTCATATTGGAAGGTTGTTGGCGCAAAAGATTCAAAAATCTTCGGTGTGCAACTTCTGTTTGGAACGAGACGGGATGGGCAATACAATACAAGCTCAGTCGCCGTTTGAGCTTTGGACACAGCGGCCGACTCGAAACGATGACGGATAACGAACTCCCCAAGGCCCGCGTCGTCCACGGGCTCCTGGGAGGGCAGGGATCGAGGAGGTTTTGATGCACGTCATTTGTCCCCACTGCAGCATTCCTATCGACGTCGTTCTGACCAAGGCGCTGGCAGAAGTTACCTGTCCCTCCTGTGGCAGTAGTTTCTCGCTCTACAACGAACAGGAAACGGAGCCTTTAAGCGAGAAGCCTCCGCAGCACATCGGTAAGCTCGAGTTGCTGAATCATCTTGGTACCGGTCGATTCGGCGATGTTTACCGAGCTCGGGACACGGTGCTCGGCCGGGATGTGGCGGTTAAAGTGCCACGCAGAGGGGAAATTGACAGTTCGAACCTAGGGCTGTTTATCCGAGAGGCACGCGCCGCGGCCCAACTGCAGCACGATAACATCGTCAAGGTGTTCGATGTCGCAAACGAAGGAGATATCGTTTACATCGTAAGCGAATTGATCGAAGGGATCGATCTTCAAAAATGGCTGCGCATACATAAGCCCTCATTCGAGCAGACAGCGCAGTTTTGCGCCACGATAGCCGACGCCCTACACCATGCTCACCAGCACAAGATTTATCATCGCGATCTGAAACCTAGTAATGTCCTGATCGATCAGCAGGACAAGCTCTATCTCACCGACTTTGGGCTCTCTAAGCAAGAATCCGGTGAGTTCACAATCACTACGGACGGGAAAATCATAGGTACCCCGGCCTACATGCCTCCGGAACAGGCTCGCGGTAAAGGTCAGTACGCCGACGCGCGGAGCGATGTGTATTCGCTTGGCGTCATGCTGTACGAAATGCTGACTCGCCAACGTCCCTTCCAAGGAAACAACAAGCAGTTGTTACTCCACCAGGTGCAATTTGTCGATCCCGAACGGCCGCGATCGATAGACAAAGCAATCCCCCGCGATCTGGAAACGATTTGTCTAGCGGCGCTGGAAAAGGATCCGGCCAAGCGCTACCAGACGGCCGACGAAATGCGTGACGATCTGCGGCGCTCCCTGATCGGGGTGTCGATCAAGCGCCGCCCGATCACGCGAGTCGAAAGGCTTTGGCGATGGACAACTCGCAATCCCATAACTGCCGCATTGTTGATCATCTCAGTCTTAGCCATCGGGACAGCAACCGCTTTCGGAGTGATTCTGGGAAGTTCGTCCGATCCCAATAGTCGCTACGTTGAGATCGCCGCGAACAAACCGGACTCAGCGATCGTATTCATGCCTTTGGCCTCGATCGACGGGCGGCCTCGTCCCGAAGACGCGATTCGTGGCGTAATGTCTGGAGAAAAATCCGTACGACTGCGCTTGCGTCCGGGACGATACTGGGTTGTGGCCCACTCGCCCGCCAAGCAGACTTTTCATGAGGTATACCGGACCGTGCCGTCCAAGGACGATGCGATGCAAGGCGGACATTACAAATATCGTCATTGGGAGACACAGACCGACGGTACCGTCCAGCTTCCGCCGATCGAACTGCACACAACCGCAGAAGTGGTTGCTGGGCATGTGCAAATGGCCCGTGTGGTCGGCAGTGACAAGTTCGTACTCGGCACATCCGGTCAGCCGCCGTTTGCAGGTGTACCTTGCAAGGTGCCGACATTCTATCTGGACAGCCGCAAGGTGACGGTCGGCGATTGGAAGAAGACGTGGCGCATGCTGCCTGACCCAGTCAACAGAAAACCGCCTCCGGACGATGTTCCGCTGACCAACATCCTCTACGACAAAATGATTGACCACGCCGAAATGGTCGGCAAGCGCCTGCTGGACGAAGCGGAACTCGAGTTCGCCCAGACTCTGCGTGGTACGCAGCGCAGTCCTGAAACGGATGAGGCGCCCATCGGAGACGGAGGCAATACATCTACGGCGGACGAATTTGACGGCGTTCCAGTGCTTGGCTTGAATGCGCAACCAAACGAAGCAACGACTACCTATTTCCATGCGTTGCGCGGGGCAATGGACCAGGTCACCATTGCTTCCCCCGATGCGTCGCGCGTTGCGCGCGGCGGTTTCATACCAGCCAACATTAAGGCAGCGGCTGCGAGCGTTTGGGCTCGGCAGCCGTTCTTGATAAATCAGTACAATCCAAACGTCGGCTTCCGGTGTGGCAGAAGCGACAAGCCACGTTTGCGGCCGGAGGATTTCCCGTGGGTCGACCTCAAGGAACCGTAATTACATGAAACGTCCTGATGTGCTTGTTGCTCTTTACTGAATGGATTGCCCCTTTGCCGGTTATCTTAACAACACCATGACCAATGTCCGGCGTTGTCGTACCAGGTATCTCCCAACCAAGAAATTGTTGGTCAACGATGGTGCCTTGAGATGATTTAATGACGACGTGTGCCAGTCGCACCTTTTTTGGGCCATATTTAGCAATCCCTAGGTATTTAAGGGAATAAGTATGGCCGGACCCTATAGGTTCATCGCTTTTGGACTGGAGATAATCCGGGGATAAAGCTGCCTTAAGACCGACTTGTAATTTGTCATTAAAGTGACTTTCCGAGTCCCTTAAATCTTGTCCATTTGCGCAGATTCTTGAACTCGCAACATCGCAATGGGGGCAGTTCCCTGTCGGGTGGCAATCCGTGGGGTCTCCGATTTTTTCGCAACCGTGGGGCGACGCGGTCGCGCCGCATGCGAGATTTTGGGTCGCCATTCCCATGGGTTGCCATTGGCTGGTGGCTGCATCCCACTTGCATTTGGAGCAAAGCCACAATTCCATTCCGCCAGATCCAGCCGTGCAAGTCGTGGATCCCGGAGCAAGCTCAATGGGGCAGTAGCCAAATTGTGCCACGGGTACGTAGGAAGGTGAGCAAGTAGGACTGGGAACGCGACGTCGCCGCCATCGTCGGCCCGCGTCAGCCTGGTCATGGCAAATCGTCAATCCTACAAGGATGAAGATCACCGACCAAATCACGCAATTTTTCACGATGTGTCTCCAGATGCAATGACATGCTAGCAGAGGACATCTAGTACTATATCGACGAACTCCCCTATTACTAGCAAATTAGCCCAGGGACGTGCCACTCGGTGCAGTAGGCAACTTCAATTTGCTCTCGCTCGAATCGTTCCAGAATCTTCAGATTGATGGCCTGCTGAAGGTCCATATACAGGTTGTAATCCGTTGCCAACACGAAATAGACCGCCTCGAAGATCAGAGACATTCTCCCGATTGCCTTGAAGTGCACCCGATCAACGCGAACCCCTTGCTGCGCCTCGATCGCCTCACGAATTATACCCGCAATCGCGACGAGCTTGCTGTGTGGTGTCCGGCGCGAAACCTCCAAGGTGAACAATACACGCCGATCGGTTAACCTCTTGAAGTTTCGGATGGTGCTTTTCAGCAACTCGTTGTTGGCGAAGATCAGCTGCTCACCCGACAAGCTCCGTAGGCGAGTGGTCTTCACGCCAATCTGCTCCACTGTGCCGGTGAGCTCCCCAACGGCGATGACGTCGCCGAGTACGAATGGCTTGTCCAACACGATGGACATCGATGCAAACAAATCACCCAAAACGTTCTGAGCTGCCAGAGCCACTGCGATGCCGCCGATACCCAGTCCGGCGACCAGCGCCGTAACATTGACTCCTACGTTGTCCAGCGACAACAGAATGACGAGCGACCACAGTACAAGCTTGGCCAGGAATCCCAATGCCGTGACCGTGGTGACGCTGGCCGCATCTTTCTGAAGTCGCCGCAGCATATAGTCGGCGACGGCGAACGTTAGAAACGCATGTCCCCACAGAGCGGCCTGAAACAACACGGCCAGAATTGCCACAGTATTTACGATGAGCGTCGGTTTCGGCGGTAACTCCAGCAGCAGCGAGCCGAAATACAGCGCCAGAATTAACAGAAACGATGTGCGTGTCCCGCTGGTCAATTGAACAACAATTCGAACCGATCGCAGGTCGTATCGCTGGGAATAGCCGCTTAGTCGCTTGGCGAGAATCCGCCGAAAGATGAGGAAAATCATCAGCGCGACCGTCGCGATCACAACGGCGATTAGCCATTTCCCCAACGTGTTCTCTAACACCGGTTCCTGCAAGATCGCCATTAGATCGTCGAGTGTTAGCATGATGTAACTGAATGCCGCCAATGGAATGCTTGACTCCACCGCGATTGGTTTGGCAAGTCGCGCGCGGCAGTGATTGTGGAGCGATTAAAC
>JANNPR010000506.1:0-1591 GCA_031400345.1 Planctomycetota bacterium
CTTGAGCCTGCTGCTGGCGCGGCGCTTGGTCGAAGCGGGGGTCCCATTTGTGACCGTGTTCTGGATGGGCGACCCTAAAGCCGCCGAGGCTCGCAAATGCGCCAGCGGTGGCGGCTGGGATACGCACGGCAACAACTTTGAATGCCTGCAGCAAGACTTGTTGCCCGGATTCGATCGCGGGTTCTCCGCTTTAATCGCAGATCTGGCCGACCGCGGGTTGCTCGATGAAACGTTGCTGCTGGTCACCAGTGAAATGGGTCGCAAGCCGAAAATCGGCGACCCACGTTCGGGAGGCACCGCCGGCGCCGGTCGCGATCACTGGACACACTGTCTTACCGACATACTCGCTGGCGGCGGCATCCGCGGTGGCCAGACCTATGGATCGAGCGACCGCTTCGGTGAGTACCCGGCGAACAACCCGGTGACTCCCGCCGACATCACCAAAACCGTCTATCACGCCATGGGCATTCAGGACTTGCAAGCCACCGACAACCAGAACCGACCATACAATCTGCTCGCCGACGGCAAAGCACTGACCACGTTGTTTTAGGATTCCACTCCCACGAAAGTTCCCTTCCACTTGGCCGTAGTGGTCCGTCTATTTCAAAATGGTGGTTAGATGACAGTGTGCCACTGGCCGCCGCCGGAGTTGACTTGGATTAAACGTGAGGGCCCATTCAGCGGCAAGCCAGTGCTGGAACGGTCGAACGTCATAGCCGATGTGCGGCCGAGGACAGTTGTAATACGAAACAACTCGCATTTTTAGTTTCATGTCGTTCAGCACTGGCTTGCCGCCGAAATAAACTTTGCTGAACATCATCGCCGACTTCGGCGGCGGCCAGTGGCACACTCGCCGCCCTTCAGCCACAGAGCCGCCACTCGAAGTCAGGGATCAGGTTCATCGACCGCAGCCGGGTCACGGGGTCGTAAACACCGACGAAGTCCAGGGCAGTCAAGCGGTCGATTAGGATGAACGCGGCTTTCACGAGTTCCCTGTCACTTACCGTTCGGCAAAGCAGTACAGGTACTTTTGCCCGCGCAGGAATATTTGTTTGCCGACAATTGCGGGAGATGCGTCGATCGCGTCGTCGAGTTTGTTCGTGGCCAGGATTTCCAACGTGGGGCTGTGCTTAACAACGAGGGTGGTCCCGTCGCGACCGACGAAGTACAGTCGATCGGCGGCGCCGACCGGCGACGCGTAAATATTGTTGAGATCCGGTAGACGCTTGGACTCGATAATCGTTTTGCCGGTAATGGCGTTCAGGCAGGTGAGTATTGCACTGTTGGATTTGGTGAAGTACAGCATGTCGCCGTACAACAGTGGCGACGGCACGTAGGGCGTGTCGCGATCGTAGTGCCAGGCGATCTTGTCCGTGCTGGTAATGTCGCCCTGCGAGTCTAGCGGGATGGATAGTGCCGCACTGCCGCGATAACCGCTCAGGCAAAGAACGTGATCGCCCGAGCGAACGGGAGACGGGATCACGTTCCCAACTTGCCCGCCGCACTCCCATAGGATCTTGCCGCTGGCCAAGTCGTAGCTTCGTACGCGATGACTAGCGTTTGTGATTACTTGGGTGCCGCCGCCATGGTC
>JANNPR010000516.1:0-1773 GCA_031400345.1 Planctomycetota bacterium
GACTGACTGCCGACTGACTGCCGACTGCCGCCCCCCGACTGCCGACTGCCGACTGCCGACTGCCGACTGCCGACTGCCGACCCTGCCTATCCGGAGACGACCCAATGCTGAATTTGATGCTTGGCACGACCCGCGACTGCGAACGAGTTAGCCGGCGTAGTTTTTTACAGGTGGGTGCATTAGCTGGGTTAGGCCTTAGTCTGCCGACGTTACTGAGCCAGCGTCGAGTCTCCGGTACGGAAGGGGCATCCAATCCCAAGCCGAAACAAGATGTGAATTGCATTTTGATTTGGACCCAAGGGGGCACTAGCCACCACGACACCTACGATCCCAAGCCCGAAGCGCCGGTGAGCGTGCGAGGCGAGTTCGGCGTAATCGACACTGCGATTCCCGGGGTGAAATTTACTGAGATTTGCCCGACGATGGCCAAAGAGGCCAAGCGATTTGGTTTGCTGCGAGGCTGGAATCCAAAAAACGGCAGTCACGGAACCGCCGATCAGTGGGTGATGTCAGGGCGGAATTTCAATCAAGCGATTGCGTATCCCTGTTATGGCTCGGTTGTCAGCCATGAACATGGTTTTAAGACGGCGATGCCTCCGTTCGTCCAACTAGGGAGCAGTATTGACCGTCGTTTTGGTGGTGGCACGGCCGGGGTTTTAGGGTTGGAGCATAACCCATTCGAGATCTTGAACGACCCGAATGCCAAGAATTTTACCGTTCGCGACATTACGCCACCGCAAGGAATCACGATGGATCGAGTCGATCGTCGTCGGTCGATGTTAGCTCAGGTGGACGCGTTACAGCGATCGGCCGACATCCAGCCAGCGGCTTTCGGGGCGCTGGATGAGAGCTATGCGGCCGCCTTAAACATGATCACAGCTCCGGCGACGAAGAAGGCATTTGAGATCGAGTCGGAGAAGGCGGAGCTACGCGAGGCCTACGGAATGAACAAGTTTGGGCAGAGTTTATTGTTAGCTCGGCGAATGATTGAAGCGGGCGTACGTTTTGTGACCGTGACGGATGGCGGTTGGGACACGCACGCCGACAATTTCAAATCCTTGAAGAATTCCCGCATCCCGCCGGTAGACAAAGGGTTGCCTCAGTTGCTGATCGATTTGGAGCAGCGGGGAATGCTGGAAAACACGCTGGTATGTTGGTTAACCGATTTCGGCCGGACGCCGAACATCAACTCAGCCAGTGGCCGAGATCACTGGGCGACGGCAGGCTTCGCAGTGATGGCCGGCGCGGGAATTCCTGGCGGGCACGTTTTGGGCGCCACGGACGACGATGGCGGCATCGTCATCAGAGACGAATACCACAGCGACGACATCGCGACCACGATTTACACCAAACTCGGCATCCCGGCTGACTTAGTCGCTCATTCGCCCGACGGCCGGCCGGTGCGGCTCATTGAGGGCAAGCCGATACGCGAGTGGATGTAGAAGAGATCAGAGAGCAGAGGTAAGGGGCAGCGGGTGGGCTGCGCTGTTTTGGCAAGTCAAGATCAAAATTCTTGCTGACGAATTAACTCGTTTTTGTTCCATCCGTATGTGGCCTTGTTCGCCCACATAAAACAAAGGTGGCTCAGATCGTGATTCTCAGCATTGCCGCTAGCAACGGAACAAAATTTGGATAAATGCAGCTGATCTTGACATCCCAAAATTGCGCACGGCAGTCCCACCCTGACGTGCGCAGTTTGTGCGAGTCAAGATCACAAAATGCATTCGGCCCGAGTTTGTTTTTGTTCCGTTTCCCGGCTCCGGTGTATTCGGG
>JANNPR010000538.1:0-2450 GCA_031400345.1 Planctomycetota bacterium
CCCCTGGTTCGTCAACGCACTTGTGCCGAACAAACGTCAGGCTCTTCTCCATCAAGACAGGCGCAAGTTCGTTTAGGCGGCGGCTAACGTCTAGCGGCGCAGCCGATCGACGTTACGACGGCCGCCAATCCCCCCCTCGACCAGATGCACCACCTATGGCTCGTATTTGATTGGTGGAAGGGGATAGATTCGCACTTCCTGGTTCGTCAACGCACTTGCGCCGAGTAAATCTTATGACGGCTACCACTCCCTCCTCAGATCAGAAGATTTTTCAGTCGTATTTCTATGGGTCATTTCCAAGCGGAGCTGGCAAAAGGCAAGGCCTGACCCCAATCTCTACTGACCCCAATCTCTACCCCTTACGTGCGAACTCCGTTTACTTCACTGCGAGTTTTAGGCTTTGCGGTGGCAGTGGCGCTCGGTTCAATTGTGACCAGAGTGAGCGCCGCGTTCGAACGACTGCTATTCGCCCAGTAGCGGACTGACAAGGATACTCGCTTCGGGTGCCCGCCCGGGGATCATGCCTACCCGCAGCGCCGAGACGCGGAGAAATGCTGCGGATTATTCTGACAGCCCGCGCCGAATTGCGCAGATTTGATTAACCGCAGCAGGTCACTCACGCGGCCGGCTGTTGCGGACATGGTTCCCGGCCACGCACCCGAACGAGTATCCTTGCCAAAGTCGGCTACCGGCCAATAGCGGACAAAACCGCCAGCGGTGGACAGAGGGTCGATTCCGTGAGAAGTTAAGCCCCGCGATCCGCGCATCCCGGAGGACTTCAATGCATCGACTCATCGTTCAAGCGGCACTCGTCCTATGGCTGCCCGTTTCGCACGCGCAAACTTCGATGGAGTGCGAGAGATACCGAGTAGAGGCAGGTTCAAGCAAGCTTGATCGTTCATTCCACCAATTTGCGATTGACGGGATGGCCAAGCTTCTACGATATGAGCGAATCTCGGGGCAACCCTGGTTTTTCCCCACATCGGTTAGCATGCCCATCACATGGACTTCAAGGGATGGGCTGCGTGTGGTTTCTACCTGGGTCGCTGGCCAGGGCCAGGGGAGCGAAATGCAGGGCCCGGTGCACGTTGCCGACATTGACTTCAGCAAGCTCCGTATTCGCGTGGACACCTTTGGCGGATTGATCGACTTTGACCAAGTAATTCATGACCCGTGGAGGTTCGAGTGTCGCCGATTGAATTGATCTCCGCAGCGCTCCTGTGCAGAGCCTAGTGGACAGCCATTAGAAGATTGCGCAGAATTGTCGCGATGACAAACGAATTGGCTCGAAAGTGGCATGGTACGAATCCACAAACGAGACGTTGCACGCGCCCAACTGGAAACGGCGGTCTGGATCTTCCTTAATGGTTTAGATCGATCGTCAGTGATTACGCTTGCCGGAGCCGCAAGCGGCATCCTGGATGGGCTGGTGAAGCGCGCCGGCAAGGAGCCCTTTGTTGATTACGCCATTCGGGTTTACCGCGAAGCCAGCGGCCGCACGCCGAAGCGAAAGTCTTATTCTCATCACATCGAAAAAAAACTCGGAGTCATCGCGCACAAACATCTTTCAAAAGATGATCCCGAGACGGTAGAGCTGGATCTCGAAAAACAAGCGGTCGACGCACTCGGTCGCGCCATTGCAGACTACATTTCGATCGCGGGACAAGATGAGCGGTTCGTAAAGGATTACCTCGCTTGGACCTGGAAGAATAAAAATGGCCCGAAGCTAATGGAGAGCTTCAAGGCCGTACCCAAACGGCTGTGGCCAAAAATATGAGCCTTCAGTCCTACACTCGCCTGGAGTTGGCGGGAAATCAACTTGAGTCGGCAATCGCCCTTTTTATTTCCGGGAGAGATAGATTCTCAGTGATCTCCCTTGCGGGTGCGGCGGACGTAATACTATCTCGCCTTGTTCTAAATAGCGGACAGGAGAATTTCACCGATGTCATGTTGAAGTACGAACAAGTGCAACCTGGCCTACCAGATCAAATGCGAGCAGCGATGGGCAAGTCCATGAATGACACGCTTTTCGTCAACCAACTAAAGCACCTAGACGATGGCGAGGACGGATTTATTGAACTGGAGCCGGAGGACTGTGCGCTCGGTGCCATTCTAAAAGCTCTAGCTAACTATGCGTCTATCGAGGGCCACAGAAAGGAACTCGTGGGCGCATTCAAATTGTGGGTAAAACGCAACCTCGATCCCAAGAAATACAACGTCGACTGCGATCCAAATTGGAAGGGCAACGACACGCAGGAAGCTTAATCGACCAGCGCGCTAGACAGCCGGCCGATCGTTGCGCAGAATGGCCGCGCCAGACAGCACCGGGGGGGAGGTCATGGAAGGACTGCCGTTCGTCCGAGAAAGTTATTTAACGATCGCGGAAGGTTGCTATCTTCCGCGTGCGGATCTGCTCGGTCTTATCCAATCTCGCCTCCATGAGATCTTGT
>JANNPR010000560.1:0-2671 GCA_031400345.1 Planctomycetota bacterium
CCACTGTCGTCGGTTAATTGCAGCCCCGCATCTAACGAAACATCATCTAGTCGAACCTCCGCGGCGCCGGAAAGACGGAAGCTCATCGTGGCAATACCGGACGTCACTGGCAGATTGTGTACCTGTACGGAGGCCACGCCCACGGGAAGTGTCGACACGTCGATTTCGGCAATCGTGTGCGATGCGCCCGCACCGGTCATTTCGTGTTTCAAGGTTCCCGTCTTGTCGTTCGTTCGGACCACCACGAATCGCAAAGAGTGCGAGTTTTTGGGAATGTAGAAACGGTTGTGCACGAGCGATGGCGACTGAGTGTTCAGACGTACGCTGTGATCGCCGGTATCTTGATCCTGTTCCAGAAATTGAGCGGCTACGTTCCCGGCATTGGCGACATCGTTATTGTGGAAAAACCACCCTGGAATCGCCCAGTAGAATGGGAAACGCCGCTCGCCGCGGTCGAGGAAGAGAGTCCCCTGTTCGAAGTCGCCGTTGAACACCGTCTGCACAGCGGGAGTGCGTGGCTTGGGAGTCGCATAGTCGTCGTAGCTGGTGTTATCGTAGTCAACAGGAACTCGCTGTGCCGATTGAGCTCGAAACGCCGTTCCGCCTCCAAGTTCGCTATAGAACCATCCCACACCAATTCCCTCTGTCGGGAGATCCTTTACATTTCGGGGCGGCACGGCGGCGTCTTCGAATGCTCCGTACCAAGGAGTTTCGTTATAGTCGACGGGTGGCAATTCTCGCTTGGCCAATGACATCTCGAAGTCCGCGTCGTTCAAACTTCGCCAGATTCGTTCGCCCTCGAAGTCGCGAAGACCCAGGTCGATCGTTCCTGCGTACCACTTCCAGACTCGACTATGCGGTCCGGCAATGCCGCCGATACCACCCCCTTCTGAACTGGGGCCAACGGCGGTACCGATAAAATCATCTTGTGTGAATCCAGCCCGCCCCTCGACGACATCTCCGGGTGACGAGCTATTCAAAAGCCGATTCACGTCAGCGGCGGGAATCGTGAATCCATTGGGAGTTACCGTAACCGATGAACGTCCCAGGTTCTGATAGTAGTTGTCGGCAAAGGCGACGTTTTCCCAGACCTGGACAATCGGCTCGCGGAAATCGTCGTAATCAAGCGTATTCAATTGCAAGTAGTCGAGCGACTTATTGACGATCGACTCCGCGGCTTTCGTACGCGCAACTGCCTCGGCCAGTTTTTCTGCCATGCAGCGGATTCGTTCCGACAGCGTTGGTTCCGGCTTGGCGCAAGTGCTCGCGTCGGTCTTTCCGAGATTGCGCATTGCTCCGAGGAATTGGGCGACGTCTACCTTCAACGAGTCCTGTGGCAGGTCATGCGCATCCAACGTTGTCATGTGAATATTGCGTATCTTGGGGAAGTACGTTCCGAGTCGTTGGATGATCTCGCTGTTGACAATTGTCCCGCGACTGTGAGCGATGAAGTGCAGCGGCGACTTAAGAACTTTTCCGCCCTGTAATGTGTCCAGATCCATCAATGCGGCAAACAACGCGTCCGCCGAAGCCTCGGCGAATCCCGAATCGCTAATCGTCGATTCCTTCACCCAATCGGAAATCAGCACCACCGGTTCGCCAGGGATTGGAGTTCGCCCGTCTCGTGAAACGAACTGCCCGGTTTGGCGGTTGTACAACATCACGACTCCGCCGCCGCCGGCCTGAGCAATATGCTCGCCCATCTCGATGAAGGACTTCGGACTACGTTCGAGCGGCTTGTCGCCGAACCAGGTGTAAGGATCGATCGTGAAGCCGTGCGTGATCATCGTCACCGAACTGAATCGATCGGTGACGTTTGCGGTTTTTGGAGAGACTTGGAAAGGTGCCCATTTTCGGTTCACCTTCCCGTCGGGCCTTATAGCCTCGATCCCCCAGTAGTAAGTCTGGCCCGCCGTCAACGTACGACTGTCCGGTAGGATGAATTTCGAAGGTACATTCTCTAACGAGCGAACTTCTGTTCCGTTGACAATTCGATGCGAGTTGAGATCTTTAACGCCGCTATCCGTTGGAAACAGCCCTTCACCACCTGGGAATACGCTGACGTAAACTCGGCTTAGGACTCCCGGCAGACCGTCGACGTCCCAGACCAATTCAGGGGTAGCATCATTGACCGAGCTGTTAATGGGCGATACGAGGTGAAGAAATTCGGAGTGCGCGGAGAGCGAACGAACCTGACTGCCCGTTCCAATCGGATCGCGTTCAATGGAAACTTCCCCGCCGCTCAATTGAGTCGCGGCATTGTTCAACGACACTTGGGTAAGATCGATTCGCGGGAAGCCGGTAAGTGTCCCAGCCTTAATTCTGTCCACGATGTCTAGTGTTTTGATAATTGTGTCGACATCGAAAACGCGAACGCCTCGGCTGCCTGTATAGCTGGCGTAAAGTGCGTCACCGGACGGGGCGACTGCGATACTATCCGGAAAAGAACCGACTTCATGGCGCGTTGCCGCAATAAGTCGCGGTGGTTGTCCGCCTTCTCCCAGCGGATTAACGATGATCCCAATATTGCCGCCCTCTGGACGGAGCAGATCGTCGTGCTGTGTCGCGTTGTATCCCGACACGAAGCTGAGCAGCAGGAGGCGCTCCTCGTCGTCGAGGCCCCCATGCCGGGACATCGCTTCGACCAGCGGAACGTCGACGAGTTCGGCCA
>JANNPR010000574.1:0-4288 GCA_031400345.1 Planctomycetota bacterium
TCACTTCAACACCGTCCTGGGCCTGAGTCCAATTCTGTTCCGTTAGATGCTGTTCAAACAGGTCCGTCACCACCAACGCCCAGAGGGCTGGATTCCAGAGGGCGGGATCACAAGCAGACGGGCTGCCAAAGCGGCGGGATATCGTCTCTACTATTTCGAGACTACAACCCAGTTTTCAGTCTCAGATAATTTGGGCCGCAGCTCCTGCCCGTCTAGACTTGTCCAAATGGACGGGCAAGAGTGCCCCATCCTACTTTCCTGCCGATAAATTCTTAAACCCTCCACGAGAATTTCAACGATGCCCAATGCCAGTACGCGGACATGTTTCGTGCTCATGATCGTTTGTGCCGCAGGGACTTCTGCCGCTGAACGAACCAAGCCGAATGTGCTATTCCTGTTCGCCGACGATATGCGAGCCGATTCGATTGCAGCCTTGGGTAACAAGGTCGTGAAGACACCCAATTTAGATACGCTCGCTCGGCGAGGGTACGTTTTTCGAAATGCCTATTGCTTGGGAGGCAACTCGGGAGCCGTTTGCACGCCTAGTCGGAACATGATGCTGAGCGGCAACGCCTACTTCCGATGGCAGACCTTCACACCTTCTGCCGCACAAGGCCGGATGGGAATGTTAGCACCCGGAGATGCGCCAAACTTTCCACTGACGCTAAGGGATGCCGGCTACTTGACCTATCACCACGGAAAGAAAGGCAATACTGCCCCACTAATTCAAGCGAATTTCGAGGTGAATAAGTACCTCGCCAACGATCAAGTTGACCGCACAAGCGGAGAGCCGGGTCAGCATATCGTCGACGAGGCGATCCGATTTCTGCAGGACCGAAGAAGTTCAGAACAGAGGCCGTTTTTTATGTACCTGGCATTTTCGAACCCACATGATCCTCGCGTCGCGGCCTCAAAATACATGGATCAATACGATCGCGACAGCCTTCCGGTGCCGAAGAACTTTCTACCAGTGCACCCATTTGATAATGGCGAAATGGTGGTACGCGACGAACAGCTGTTGCCTTGGCCGCGTACCATTTCAGATGTTCGCCGAACACATCACGAGTACTTTGCCACGATCACCGGGTTGGACTTTCATATTGGCCGCCTTTTAAAGGCATTGCAAACAACCGGTCAACTTGACAACACGATCATAATTTTTTCAGCCGATCAAGGCATCGCCATCGGCAGTCATGGGCTACTTGGAAAGCAAAATCTGTATGACGTAGCCATGAAATCACCACTCATCTTCGCTGGGCCCGGGATCAAGTCGGGCTATTCCGATGCGTTGGTGTATCTGCTCGATATCTACCCTACCGTTTGCGACATGGTCGGTCTGAACGCGCCGAAGGGCATCGATGGCGTGAGCTTCAAGCCGGTTATCGAAGGCAAATCGAACACCGCACGAAAAGAATTATTTCTCAGCTATATTAATGTGCAACGCGCAATTCGCGATCCGCGTTGGAAGCTGATACGTTATCCGCAAGTTGCCGTAACGCAGTTGTTCGATTTACAAACCGATCCCGACGAAATTCATAACTTGGCAAACGATCCCGCTCACGTTTCACGCATCGAGCAGATGTTGCAGCGCATGCAGGACTGGCAAACTAACTTTGGTGATACTCAGTCGCTGACCGTCTCCAAGCCCAAACCAGCGGAGTGGACGCCTCCTGATCCAAGCGACCTTCTCCAGGCCACCGGAACAAGAAAAACTTGAAGAGGAAACTTCCATGCAACGACGCAATTTCCTGAGAGCAGCAACCACGGCTGGAGTAATGCTCGCTGCCGACTTGAAGTTGTACGCGGACCCAGGCTTTGCCAGCCCAACAATAGCTGCCAAGTCGCCCCCTGAGAAGTTACTATTCGTCAGTTGCACTTATGCCAACACCGGGATTGAGAAGCCGGACTATTTGGCTGTGATCGACGCGGATCCGGCTTCCAAGAATTACGCTCGAGTCGCGCATCGATTTGAAATGCCTAACTTGGGAGATGAACTGCACCACTACGGCTGGAATATCTGTTCGTCATGTCACGGTCGCCCGGGAGATCGCCGCTATTTGATAGTGCCCGGGCTCAAGTCCAGTCGAATCCACATCATCGATGCGCTCGACCCACTGAACCTGAAACTCAAAAAGGTTATCGAGCCATCCGAGATTGCTAAGAAAACAAATCTGTCAGCGCCACATACCGTGCATTGCCTGCCCGACGAGACCGTAATGATCTCGATGCTGGGGGACGCCAAGGGCAATGGGCCGGGAGGATTTCTACAGCTTGATCCCGAATTTAACGTGATTGGGCGTTGGGAAAAAAACGTCGATGGCATGCACTTTAACTATGATTTTTGGTATCAACTCCGAGCCAATGTGATGGTTTCCACCGAGTGGAGTGCGCCGAAAACCTTTGGCGGAGGATTCAATCCACTGGATGTCGCTGCAGGCAAGTACGGACAGCGAATTCATTTTTGGGACTGGAAGGCGCGCACCATCCAGCAAACGATAGACCTTGGTTCCACTGGTCAAATACCCTTGGAAATTCGCTTCGCACATGATCCCTCGCTATCGCGTGGCTATGTAGGAGCTGCTCTGAGCAGCACCATCTGGACCTTTCATCTAGAAAACGGGGCCTGGAAAGCCCAACGAGTTGTCGACGTTGAACCTGTCGTGGTGGGGGTGAATCCGGTGCCCGGTCTGATTTCGGATCTGGTCATCGCGATGGATGACCGCTTTTTGTATTTTGCGAACTGGCTGCAAGGCGACATCCGTCAATACAGTTTGGCGAACCCCGCGCAACCTGAATTGGTTGGGCAAATCTACCTGGGTGGTCTGATCGGCAAAGCGCCTGAAGTTCGAGGTCAACGGCTCTCAGGCGGCCCTCAAATGTTGCAGCTAAGCCTTGACGGGCGCCGTCTATTTGTCACCAATTCGCTGTACAGCACCTGGGATAACCAGTTTTATCCCGACATTGCAAAAAAGGGATCTTGGCTGGTGCAGGTCGACTGCGACACGACTGCGGGTGGCTTGACGCTCAACGAGAACTTCATGGTCGATTTCGGGAAAGAGCCGAACGGGCCGGTCAGGGCGCATGAAGTTCGCTACCCTGGGGGCGATTGCACGTCGGATATTTTCTCGTGAGTGGGGTACGGGGCCTGGGGGTTGCCCCACGCTACGGAAACTGCCCATTCTACTAATATAAATTCACCCGAAAAACGTCTTGTCGTCAAACCGGTTCGCTTGGTATTCTCCGCAGCCTTTGCCCGTAAACTCGTGGGCAACCCCTGCGACCGCGCGCGTTGGCGGGGCATTGAAATCACAAGGACGTGAAAAATATGTCGCACACAGGTCGGCCGCGATGGATCGCAAGTATTTTTGCGGCAGTCATTTTCTCTTCATTTGCCGGTTGCGTGGGATTAGCCAGCCACTTGTTGTACGCCATTAAGGGCTCAAAAACGCCGGCAGAGTGCAAAGCGCTCGAAGAAAAGAAGGTCGCGATCATCTGCGTGTCGAAAGCTTCAACCTACGGTGCCGGAACGGAAGCAAGTCTCTTAGCCCGCAATGTCGAAAGCCTCCTAAAACGTGAAGTCAAAGATATTAAGTTGATTCCCCAATCGGAAATCGAGAACTGGGTCGACAACAATGGTTGGAACGAACTCGATTATCGCGACGTGGGACGGGGGGTTAACGCGGAAATCGTTGTCGCCATCGATCTCGAGACGTTTAGCCTGTACGAAGGGTCGACTCTGTTCAAAGGACGCGCCCAAGTTACCACTAGCGTTTATGACATGACAAAGAATGGTGAGTTAGTCTATCGCTCCCACCCGCCCGAATTGCTGTTTCCAGTTAGTGGCGGTTACCATTCGACGGATACCACCGAAGCCAACTTTCGCCGCACCTATCTACAATTTGTGGCTCGTCAAGTTGCCAAGCCTTTTCATGCCTACGACCTCGAACAAGACTACGGTCGCGACCCGGCTTTTCTCGATAAGTGACGCCGTAGAGCAGACTGTAGTTGTAGTAAGCACCCTTCGTGTGCTGTGGAATTACGACACACGTAGTGTGCCTACTACATCGGGATTGCCAGCATTCGTTGCCTGAATCGTATTGCGGTTCCTGGCGCTGACGAGAATAATGGACTGAGCATTAACCCACCGCGGCTCGGCGTCCCCTACTTTCGGCGCGCCGGCCGCCCCAACGCACGCCTCCCAAAAAAACCTGCCGCATATGTTGAATCGACCATTCCGAAGGATATGGATAGTTCTGTTTGTCTGCGCGCCGGCGTTGAATGCCTGGGC
>JANNPR010000646.1:0-2836 GCA_031400345.1 Planctomycetota bacterium
GAACGCTCGTGGCCGGCGAAGCTTGGATGGCCTACGACTGCGGTGCGTTTCCCGGAGGTGTGATTGGTCCCGGCATCATGTGCGTCTTCAGCTGTTACGATCTGCCGCATGCGAAGGTGACCGGCTTCGACGTTTGCAACAACAAACCAAAGACGCAGGCATATCGCGCGCCCGGTTCAACTCAGGCGGCCTTTGCATGTGAACAAGTAATCTCTGAATTGGCGGAACAACTAAAGATCGACCCCATCGAATTTCGTCTGCAGAACGCGGCGAAGGAAGGAACACGACGAGTCGACGGGCCCGTGTATCCGCGAGTTGGCTTGGTCGAATGTTTGCAAGCCGCGAAGAATAGCGATCATTGGAAATCGCCGCTCACCGGTAAAAACCGAGGACGTGGAATCGCAGCCGGCTTTTGGTTCAACATTGGTGGCGCTTCCAGCTGTTCAGCAAGTGTCAACGACGACGGCATCGTTACCCTGATTGAAGGATCCACCGACATCGGCGGCACCCGTACCAGCGTCGCCATGCAATTGGCAGAGACGCTGGGCATCACCGCGGAAGAGGTGCGTCCGCAGGTAGGCGATACGGATTCTGTAGGTTTCACATTTCTTACCGGCGGTAGCCGAGTTACATTTGCCACGGGTTTGGCAGCCTACAAATTAGGTCTCGATCTGCAGGAACAGATGAAAAACCGCGCCGCTTCCATTTGGGAATGCGATGCCGCGTCCATCGAGGTCAAGGACGGAGTCTACCGTTCTAATGGGTCGTCCCTGACGTTCAAGCAACTTGCGGCACAAATACCTGAACATAAACTGGATCCGGTGCTGGGTCGCGCTTCCGTGGCTCCGGAAGGTTCAACGAACGCCTTTGGAGTTCATATCGCCGACGTCGAAGTCGATCTGGAAACGGGAAAGGTCACTATTCTGCGCTATACCGCAATACAGGATGCCGGCAAAGCTGTGCATCCCAGTTATGTGGAAGGTCAAATGCAAGGAGGGGCTGTGCAGGGGATCGGTTGGGCGCTGAACGAAGAGTACTTTTTCGATACCAAAGACCAAATGCGCAACGCTAGCTTTTTGGACTACCGGATGCCAACCTGTTTAGACGTCCCCATGATCGACACCATTATCGTAGAAGTCCCTAACCCCACTCATCCCTTCGGAGTACGTGGGGTTGGCGAAACACCGATCGTGGCACCACCAGCGGCGATTGCCAACGCCATTTACCATGCAGTCGGAGTTCCGATGTACGAACTTCCTATGTCGCCTCCGAAATTGTGGAAGGCCCTCCAAAAGAAATAAGGTTGAGTAAGATGGGCACTCCTGCCCGTCCAAAGGAAAATGGACGGGCAGGAGTGCCCATCCTACGACTCAAACACTCATGCCAATCGTTTACATACCTGCACAATTGCGTGACCTTACCAACGGCGTACCCCAAATCAGCATCGAAGGAACGACGGTCGGCGAAGTCGTGGACGCCTTAGAACTGCAATTCCCCGGCGTCAAGCAACGCATCTGCCGCCATGATGCCTTGGCTCCCGGCCTACAAGTCTCGATCGACCATACCATGTCGACTCGGGGCCTACGGGCAAAGTTGCAACCGACGAGCGAAGTTCATTTTCTGGCCGCGTTCGGCGGAGGCTGAGGGGGCTTCATTGTTCGAATCAAACTCGAAGAACGGCACCGTATACTTTTTCTCGCTCCTGACCTGGTGCGAAGCACTGGCTTGCCGCCGAAAAACCTTTCGCGTGAAACCTAAATCAACTTCGGCGGCTGCCAGATGGCACACCTTGGAATTCGACCGGCACAACATCAAAAAGTGTCGGCGAGGGTCGAGCCTGAACATTGCTGACGCTTCGGGTTGGTAAAGCAGGGAGACGGCTGCGATTCATACCAAGCCCCAACGCTTTCGCAGCGTCCATTCGCTGATCAGCGGAACTGCCACCAGCAGCAACAGTAGCCAGGCGTCGATCGGTGAGTCTGCCAGACGCCATTTCGCCTGGATTTCCACAGTTGCTTCGGGCGGGTTCGTAAGGATATTTTCAAGCACCGATGAGAACTCTTCCGTCGAAACGACCTTTCCGCCGGCCTCAGCGGTTAAGGCGGCCAAGCGTGCCATTTGATCGTGCCCGGCGATAGGATTGGACAACTCGACGTCGCGATCGAGCACCTGGAAGCTGACTTGCGCTTTCCCCAGCGGTTGACCGTTTGCAGTCGCAAACATTTCTAACAGGTAATCCCCCCCTTGCTGCGGCGCTTCAAGCGTTCCGGAAACCTGCTCACCGTCCGATGTAAGGCGAACTTCTCGACGTTCTCCGAGACCTTGGGCACCTTGAGGTAATACCCATTCGGCTCGATAACTTGCACCCTGAATGACGTCGCCACTGGTGGATTTGGCCCCTCCCTTGAAGACCATCTTTGCACCTGGGGCGATTCGGCGTTGATCCAATTTCAGCCAGACATCGTTTTGTTCCAATCCATCCCGTTGGGCCAGCCAAAGAATTGCTTGACGCCAAAATCGGCGATGGTCTGCCTGTTTGCCACGTTGCCACCATTTACCGGTGGTGTTCCCGGCGAACGCTAACACGCGTCCGCGACCATAGTTGCCGGCCACCAATAACGGGACATGGTCCGGCGTTTCCAGCAAAACGATGGCCCGATCGGTAAGGCCGGTGAACCTGTTAGCTCCGTTGAGCGGCGGAAGTTGCTGCCAATGAGCCACATTATCGGCTTCGCCAACCAGCTGAGTTACCGCATGTGGACGTACCGGTATCAAGGTCAATTTCCCCCACAAGTGCAAATCACGGCTGATGGTAACCAGCGCGCCCGGATCTTGC
>JANNPR010000857.1:0-5276 GCA_031400345.1 Planctomycetota bacterium
GGCCTGCCTGTAAACTCTTCAGGAGACGAGAATGGTGATAGAACCGGCATAGTCGTCCCATTTGCGCTCGTGGGACTTTGTCGTTCAGGGAAAGAGTTGTATTCCAGGGCAGTCCTCCGGTTATCGCCAACTAAGAAATACTTGGTTTTAGTCCAAACTTTGCTTGACTCGCAAATACCAGCACGTAGAGTGGAGGGACGGCTGGAAGGCGGATTGCCGAAACCTGCATAGCGAACTGGCGTTTTGCGAGGGACATCGGCGGGCCCAGTTCGCTTTGGCGAACAGGAAGACCGCATCAAGCGGCTTCCGAATAACGATCAAGGGAATGAGCCATGTTAGTCCTTTCTCGTAAAAAGAACGAGAGCATCGTAATTAACAATGACATCACTGTCGTTGTCGTCGAAATTCGGGGCGATAAAGTTAGGCTAGGAGTGGAAGCTCCTAAAGAGGTCCCGGTTCATCGTCGCGAAGTATACGATGCCATTAAGCGCAATGAGATGCTAAAGCAGGGCGATTCTAACAGCGCCGGCGCGAGTACGGACAATCAAGGCGGTTAAGCTCTGAGAATTCCTACTCGATGGATCTGCGGATACTTTTTAATTCCGCGTTGCGAATGGAACTCTTGATCTTGCCTTCAGGATCCATGCAATCCACCTCGGCATAGCCTACATCATCCCGCTACACAAACACGGCATTGGGATGTCAACCGCTCACAGGTTACCGTCGCGTTGAAGTGAACCTAAGCGAAGATTAGCGCTATTTGTGTGCTGTCGATGAAGAGGCGGCTCGCGATAATTATTTCGCTAGCGACTGCCATCCAGAATCATCCATGACCGGACGTCGGGTGCTCTTTGGAGCCGTTGGTCGTTGAGGCATGGGTCGTGGTTCCGTATTCGACCAAACGGCCGGAACTACTTGCGAAGACAAGGGGCGAGCTACCGTACGGTCGTTGGGATTCAGGAGCCGCGGCGGCGTGATGGACCGAGTTCCCGGTTCTGCCTTGTCTGGGTCCGGAATGGGTTGAGCTTGAGATCGGGGGCTCGCCGACTCCCCACCGGCGTTGCTGGTACCCCACGGAAACTTGTTTCCAGCACGGGGATTGTCATCCACGTTTTTGGTTTGGGGATCGGCGTAAATTTCGGGAGGCGAGCCGGCATCGATGCTGGCAGCGTAGTTCGGCCTGCCGGGAGCGCGTATGCTGGCGGATGGAGCTACCTCGAGGTCTCCTCGAAGTGATGGCCGTTGATTGGCGGGTTCAGAATTCAGTGGTGCGGTAGGACCTGTCGACCCGGAGTCCGGAAAGCCAGCGCTAGGGGCATTGGAAGTCGACGGGGTTTGATCCGGATAACCCAACCCATAATTCAACGTATTGCTGGATGGAGTGCTCGTTGGAGGACAACAGGCGGGTGTGGAAGCGGAAGTCGTCGCGTCCGGTAGAACAGTAGACGGTAATGAATATGCATAGCCGGGTGCCGTATACCCGTAGGCTGGTGCTACATAGGGGGCACTGGAATAGGTTGGCACCGCTACCGCCGCTGGCGGATTGGCATAGTATGTCGAACCGAACAACCCGCGTATTGGACGAAAAGCACTGTATGGAACGGATCGCGCCTGCCATTCGTAGGTGGTACATGGTTGCAGGCTAACCTGTGGAGTGGCCGTGAGCGGATTTACCGTCGTAACCGGGCGGTACTGCGTAACGGGAACCTGTCCCCAAGTCGTTTCGTAAGACGGGACGGCAATATACCTCGGAAGGTATCCGGGACCATAACCCAACGGGGCTAGGTTCGCGGCGGGATAAGTGGGCGCGTAATTCGCTACGATGGGAGCCGCTGGGGCATATGCTGTCATCGGATAAGCTGCGGGTGCATAACGGGCTATTACAGGAGGCGTTTGAGGATACATCGAACCCGGCGCGATTGCTGGAGCCACGCATGCCGCACCACCCGCTGGGGCGGCCACCGGCGCACCGACCGGGTAATACACCGGTCGACGATGAAACAACCAATCCAGAAAGGGACCTGCCTGGCTGGGACGCGGCACGATCGTAACCGTCGCGAGCGTACAGGCAACTAAAACGACTCGTATGGTTCGTGACACCATCTGGTTGGTCCCCGCGCGAGAAAATTTAATGACTGCCCTCTATTAGTTAAAGCTGGTTCACCCGACTCGTGTCAAGGATCATCTCGCAATCTACCCATTATTGGTAGAAGATTACGATGGTTCCGCATATTCCGCCTGATGCCGAATGGCTTCAGGCCGGACGGGCAAATGAGCTGCTCACAATCGTAGTACACAGGTGAAGGCCGGGACAGAAAAATTCAAGAAAAGAATTAAAACGGTCGCAAACAGTCCAAAACGCAAGGTGACATTCGAACTAAACCGTTCCTAGACTCTTCCGCGGAGCGTGATTCGACTCGATTCTTTCGATCGCGAAAGACTTACGGCCCCAGGACGCATCGGGTATCGTGAGTTTGAAATAGATGGCAGTCCTAACCCGTCGCCGTCGCCTTCGGCTCGGGGTTAAACGATAGTGCATCGGGTATCGTGAGTCTGAAATAGATGGCAGCTGGTCAAATATGCAATTTCAACTACCTATTATCCGTAGCAGCGCACAAGACCATTCCTCGAATGCAGTCGCTGACTGGCTGCGTCCCTCTTCCATCGGAACTATGATTCGGCCCCTGCCAATGTCACCGGATGAGGCTCGCGCTCGCGGGTGGGATGAGGTCGATATTGTATTTGTGACCGCGGATGCTTACATCGATCATCCCAGCTTCGCGATGGCTATTTTGGGGCGTGTGCTAGAGGCTGGGGGCTTTCGGATTGGGATCGTCAGTCAGCCGGACTGGGGGAGCGTAAACGACTGGCGGCGTTTCGGTCGGCCGAGGCTCTTTTACGCTATCAGCGGCGGCAATATGGACTCGATGATCAACCATTACACGGCCAACAGGAAGGTGCGAAATAGCGACGCGTATTCACCGGGCGGGCGTATTGGTTTGCGACCTGATCGCGCAACTTTGGCATACTGCCAACGAGCTCGCGAGGCTTATCCAGGCGTCCCCGTAATCGCAGGTGGCGTGGAAGCTTCTTTGCGACGACTGGCCCACTACGATTATTGGAGTGACAAAGTTCGCCGTTCGATCTTGCTTGACAGCAAAGCAGACCTGGTTGTGTTTGGAATGGGTGAAGAGGCGATTCTGGAAATTTCGCGACGCCTCCAAGCGGGTGAAGTTGTCAAAGATTTGAGGGACATGCGGGGAATCGCTTATGCCTTGGGCGCATCCGATGCCCCACCTACCGATGCAATCGTGTTGCCCAGCTTTGAGGATGTTTGCCGCGACAAATCAAAGTTCGCCGAAGCAACTAGGATCATTCACACGGAAACGAATCCTTTTAACGCTCGCCGGCTGGTGCAGTGGCACGATCGTCAGGCGGTGGTCTGTAACCCGCCTCCGTTTCCGGTTTCGCAAGCCGCAATGGATCGGATTTACGATCTACCGTACACCCGCCAGCCGCACCCGATTTATCAGGAACCGATCCCGGCGTTTCACATGATTAAGGATTCCGTGACGATCATGCGCGGCTGCTTCGGCGGTTGCACCTTCTGTTCGATAACGACTCATCAAGGGCGGATTATTCAATCGAGGAGCCGAGATTCCGTATTGAACGAAATCAAGCGCATGAGCGACGATCCAAATTTCCACGGAGTCGTCAGCGACATTGGAGGCCCAACGGCCAATATGTATGAGATGAAGTGCACCCGCCCTGACGTTGAAGCGGTATGCCGAAGGCAATCATGTGTTCATCCCACAATTTGCAAGTTGTTGGGCACAAGTCATGCTCCGCTGCTAAAACTGATGCGTGACGCTCGTTCTCTGCCAGGAATAAAACACGTTCTTGTTGCAAGCGGAATCCGGATGGACCTGGCGCGTCGCTCGCCTGAATACATGCAGGAACTCGCTCAGCATCATGTTGGGGGCCATTTGAAGGTGGCGCCGGAACACGTTAACGCTGAAGTTTTGGACAAGATGCGCAAACCCTCCAGCGACGATTTCGACCAATTCGCTGTCGCCTTCCATCGTGAATCACAGCGCGCTGGCAAGAAGCAGTACGTAGTCCCGTACTACATCGCAAGTCATCCTGGGTGCGACCTAGATGCCATGATCGAGTTAGCAATTTTTCTAAAGCGAGGCGGCTATCGACCAGATCAAGTGCAGGACTTTATTCCCGCACCCTTTGATGTGGCCACGGCCATGTACTACACGGGTATGGACCCGTTTACCAAGAAACCGGTGTATGTGGCCAGACAGCTCAAAGACCGAAAACTGCAACGCGCTCTGATGCAGTTCTTTAAACCAGAAAACTACTTCGAGGTTCGCGAAGCTTTGAATAAGGCCGGGCGGCAAGATCTTATTGGCTCGGGATGTGATTGTTTAATCCCGCAGAAACCGCCAGCGCAAGCCTTGGCTAGGCGACGACAGGACTCAAATCGCCAACTCGAAGGGGGTTTTGTCCACGCCATCGACAACCAGTCGCCAAGAAAGACACCCCTGCCCTCAAAACAGAAAAAGGGATCCAAGAAAATCTCACGTCGGACACCTGGCAATTCGTATCGTCCGGATGCCAAACAGCCCGATTCCTAATCGCCTGACAACCGAATCTAACCGACAATAATTCCGTCTCTGTTTCGAATTTCACTTTCATCGCCGCAAACGATAATCTATTGTGGCGACTGATTACCGTCGGTCGGTGCGCCCGCAGTTCGTTATCTGATGCCGACTTTAGGTTCCGATAAATGTTCCCATGCTCATTCCACGGTTTACACTTCGTAGTCTGTTAGCGCTTACCACCGTTTGCGGAATGCTTTCTTTGATATTGGCGGCTGCGTGGCAGGGCAAGCCTTGGGCCATTGCCATTTCGGTTGCAATTGGAAGCCTCGCACTCGTGTTTGTTATGCACATCACCGTCTTTACGGCGGCGTTTTGCCTATCTCTGATAGCGGGATTGTTCAGCCGGTCGCGAACGTCTGGATCGCCATTCGCCTCCGCTCGGCCGCCCCCGCAGCTAGTTACACCGGTCGACCAAGAGTGATGCAGGTTCGTCGGCAGAATGACGGCTTTACCAATCGTTAGCTTGAAATGGAAGCGGCCTACTTTGGAGACGTGCCTGAGTGAATCCTAGCGATAGACTTGCCCGGCTGGTTCGCCCACCCCGGTGGTCGGTTGATAACCTTGGTTCGCATTCAACCCTGCTGATGGTTGTCATCGGACTTT
>JANNPR010000756.1:0-3590 GCA_031400345.1 Planctomycetota bacterium
TTCCAGGAATTGATGGGAACGATTGGCGGGTGTATGCCAGAAGGGACCTGGTTGGTCGATCTGCGAGTCGATCGCGATGGAGCGACTTTCATTTCCGGAAGAAGCCGCCAAGGTAGCGATATTTACGAATTCGTGGACTACCTGAAGAAGGCACCTAACTTTCAGAACGTGGCTCTGGAAGGGACGCGCGAGGATCGTGTCGTCGATGGAAAGGTCACCTACTTCGAGGTGAAGTGCAAATATCTGGCGCCTAACGGTTCTAACGAACGAAAGGCTGGCAATGGTTGAAACGATATTGCGACAATTTCTAGAACATCCCAAGCGAAAATTAATCGTCATAATCGTCACGGCCGTCATTGGACTCGTGCTGTTATGGCCTGCCGTCGATAATTATCTTGCCGGGGCAGAAAAACGCGCAAAACTGAATTCCGAGATTGCCGAGGCGAACGCCAAAGTAGAACAGTCCGCACAATTAACGGAACAGTTGGCCCAACGCCTACAGAGTTTAGCCGTGGTCGAGAAAGAGGCGATGTCGAAGAAAAACGTCGAAGTCTTCCGCGATGAAGTTGCCGAACTTGTGCGGTCCATTGGCGGAAAAAACTTCAAAACCAATTCACAGGCCGAAGCGACGCGGCAGACGGAATTTTCCGAGTACGAATCTACAAACGGTGATAGTGCGAAATCCGGCCCCCGGTACGAAGTCGTAGGCCGTACATTGAACCTGTCCGTTAAAGGTACCCAAGCCAGCATTGTCGAACTGATCGATAAGATCCAAGCCAAAAACGGGATGGTCCAAGTCCAGTCGTTTTCGATGAAGCAAGCGACAGAAGACGGTCCGGAAATGACCACGTTAGACTTAGCCCTGTTGCTGCTAGACTTGGTAAAACCTAGAGATCTGGCCAATGGCTAAGTGCGCGGCCAACCTTGAATCACTGGCAGACACGTCAATTTCATTCGAGCGGGGATTCGCGACAATGGAATTGCAAATTGGTAGAATCGGCCGATAACCGGCCAATAGGTGTCAGGGAGGACACATGAGCGTCTTACGCTTTCCAGCCTACGTGCGCTTGCTCTATGGGCGCTTGCTCTATGGGCGCTTGTTTTATCGGCGCTTGTTCTTCGGGCGCATGTCCTACATGCGGCTCTTCACGGCCTGGGCTCTTTCGATGATCCTCTGGTTGTGCGCGAGCACGCCGCTCCTCCCAGGTCAAGTGCCGGATGGAGATCCGGCGCCGCAGTTTCCACAACCCGTACTAACTACCGACGCCAACCCTGTCGACCTCTCGGGAGACCTCGCACCACCGGTGCCCGCGCCCGTCAGCGAACCAGGGACGGAAATCGAGTCTGAAAGTATTGAAATTAAAACTGCAAATACGAAAGCCAAACAGGAACAGCCGACATACAGAACTTCGCAAGAGCAATTGAAAGCTAAACTCAACCAGAAGGGATCGATCACTCTCCGCGATGCGACGCTCAATGAGGCGTTGTTCTACATCCGCAAGGAATGGGATGTGAGCGTGGTTTTCAGCAACGATCTCCAAGGCGAGGTGAATGCGGTCTTTACCGAAGAACCCCTGTACGAAATCCTAGACACGCTACTATTCTCGCGCGGCTATGGCTACCGGATTGTCGGTTCCAGCCTGGTCATTATGAAGCGTGAAGACATCAAGGGAATGGACCCTCTCTTCGAAACGCAAACTGTTTCCGTCAAGCACGGGGACGTAAATGAGATCGAAGCCACAATATCGCAACTAGGCTTCCAATCGCCACATGGCAAAATAATACCGATCCCCACGGCAAAAGCGATTCTGATCATGGACTATCCGGATCAGATCAAACGTATTCGGGATCATATTGAATCATTAGAAGGCCACTACAGAGAAATCTCACAAGCTCAAGCGGCAGCCGCTCAACCGGCCGGCACGACGCAAACTCCTGACGGCGAAACGGTAGTCACCCCTCCCGCTGGCCCCTCAATGGAAATGGGATTCTTCAAGGCCTACCACGTGTCGACCGAGTTGCTCACATCCTCTTTGGAATTGCTTGCCAGCGAAGAGGGCAGCATCACTACCATCGCGAAAGAGAATCGGATTGTCGTACTAGACTATCCAGCGAACTTGGAACGCATCCGTCAAGCCATCAAAGAACTGGATGTCCCCCGACCACAAGTTCGCATTTGGGCACTCATTTATGATGCTAGCTTGGATGATGTGAAACGGATTGGCGTAAACTGGCAAAACGCAGTCAAGGGCCGGAATCTAGGTACCACGGGAGTGGCGCAGGACCAGATCAGCGTCAACAGTCTCACGGCCACGGCGCCCGCCGCCGCCAGCCCCAATGGTGGGCTGACGTTCATGAGCCTCAACACCAATTTTGACGTGACGGCAGTCGTCAATGCACTGAACTCATCGAAGAATTCGCGGTTGCTGGCGAATCCGCAAGTCACTGTGCTCGATAAGGAACTGGCGAAAATTGCCATCGTCACGGAAATCCCCTTCCAGCAGCTTACTCAGGGGGGCAACAGTGGCGGTCCCATAGGGACCACGGCATTCCGTGAAGCTGGCGTTTCGATGGAAGTCACACCGAAGATTTCCGACAACGGTTGGATTGAAATGCTCGTGAATCCAAAATTCAGCCTCTTAACCGGTTTCACGCAACAGAGCAATCAACCCATCATCGACCGACGGGAAGCTTCCACGACCGTATGGATTCCAAGCGGCGAAACATTTGTGATTGGCGGACTCCGTCAGCGCCAAGCCAACCACGAGGGAGCCGGAATTCCGATATTGCAAGACATGAGGTTCGGTTTCAGTTTTCTTTTTAGAAACCGTCAGTCCACGATCCGAGAGAGCGAGTTACTGGTCTTCATCACTCCAGAAATAATTAGCGCCGAGTCCAGGCAGTTGGCTTGCCGAGAGGCGATTGCATTCGACTATGGACGTTTGACTCTTGATCGAATCTCGCCACCTCCGGCCCCAGACATCCATGCCATGCGACCGGTCGAATTCCGGGATGAGCCGTTGCAAAATGGGGTTCCAGTTAACCCCACCCGCGACCCCGTGATCGGTCCCATAACAACTCCTTCCGCTCCGGTTGTCGCACCCCAGTCGGAGCTTCCTCGTCCCGTTCAAGTACAAGAAGAGGCTGCCCGGCTAAACCGGAATGTCGTTTCACCGCCTTTAATCTCACGGCAACCCGTCCGACGTTTGCCTCCCGTGGGCGGGTTTCCAAACAGCGCGCCGGCGAACGAGTACCCTGCGGTGAATACCCAGTACTCACCAAGTTCGGCCTCTCGGGTCCATCCAGTCGCCGCAGCCAGTGCCTTGCTCCCAGTAGCGAATGACTCCACCGGCGTCTCCGCACCGGTAGCACCATCTGCCTCGGTTGTTAAAAAACCGCCCAAGACTGTTTGGGAAGCGATCAAACGACGGAAGTGAGCTGGGGCGGGACTGGCCTGCGCAGTTTGTGCGAGTCAAGATCACAAAATGCATTCGGCCCGAGTTTGTTTTTGTTCCGTTTCCCGGCTCCAGTGTATTCGGGGCAAAGCCCCAGCAGATCACCCAGCCCAAGGCCAAGTCGCGGTCTCAGCC
>JANNPR010000771.1:0-3266 GCA_031400345.1 Planctomycetota bacterium
GACTGAACAGCTCCAAGGACCGGACACCTTTTATCATGGGCCCGGAAGATGACGCCCCGTTTTGCCCCCGAGTGCTTATCGTTGACGATAACATTGACGCCGCTAATGCACTTGGAAGGTTAATGAAGTTGACCGGTAATATTGTGCGGATTGCGTTCGATGGCGCCGCAGCGCTCGTTGAAGCAGAGTCCTTCAGGCCTCACATAATCCTTCTTGACATCAACATGCCTAGAATGGATGGCCTTGAAATGTGCCGCCAGATTCGCCAATGCGCATGGGGCACAGAAATTCTGGTTGTCGGAGTTACCGGTTACTCCGAGGAAGAATATCGCTCCCAATCCATCCGAGCCGGTTTCGACTGCTGTTTCGTCAAGCCGCTAAGTTACGAAACCATTAATAAACTTTTGTCCCAGTGCAAAGGCACGGTAGCGAAGGTCGCCTAGTAGCTCAAGTAGCCGCGCTGCGTTGGCGTCTAACGTTGTTGCTTTATCCGCTTCGGATTTTCATCTAACTCACCAAACTGCTTTTCTAGTTTCTTGATGAGTTTAGCCTGCTTCTGCATTTGCTTTCTGATGGCCGCGAAGGATTCCATGATCGCTGTGCGGCGTTCTTTAGCAGCGGGGTCAAGTTTCTTCGGTTTCGCCATTTTAGGTTCCTTCAATGGTGGTAATCGTTGATCCCTTTTTATGTTTTGTTTCTTATTCTGTATATAGAGGCGTAGTCATTGCGTCTTCTCAACCTGCGCTTGACGCCACGGGGCACGTAGACGACAACTCCTCGGCAAACAGGCAGGTGAGGCACAAGTTTTGCAGTATTTAAGCATTCCGCAAGAGTTGTTTTTGCGAATGTGCTGCGGGAGGATCTGTAGAGCTTGGTTTTGTCGACTGAGTGTTGCAGCTACTTGTCCCGGCCCGGATATTTGGCATAGCGGCGATTAACGGTTTTTAATTTAGGAGATCAAAAATGGCCGATCAAAATCCGACCCCAGGCCAATCGAACAAGGCCGGGACTCCCGTTCCAAATCCTGCCGACAAGTCCGCCACGCAAACCGACGACCAGGCGCGTCGCGACGGCGGCAAGACAACGGACGACAAGGCGGTTAGCAAGGAGCAAATAGAAAAGATCGAAGAAAAGGCCCAGGACCACACCAAAGAGGAGCCTGGAAGTTAAATAGGCCGGATACACCACCCATACCGACTCCCCGCGGTACCAACAACGTACTAACCAATCCCATGCGCAGCGCGAATTGAGAATGCAAAGTGAAAAATGAAAAGTGAAAAATGCAAAATGAATCTGAGGACGCGCTCACCCGACATCACTTTGACTTTGCATTGAGATCCGGGTGCCTTTCTTACTGGCCGTGGCGCGTCGAAAAAGGCGATCCCTATCCGAACAGATCCAGGATAGGTTGACCCGAGCTAATGGGGCGGGTGGAGCCGTCATTGCCCAGACGAAGATCAAGCGGATTTTTGCGGAATCATGTTGGCTCGACGAGCTGATTCAGGTCGTTGACCCCATACTCTTCGACGACTTCCCCTGGAAGGGATCGATCCACCACCATAGGAGGGCGCCGAAGATACACAGAACGCTCGCCACGCCCAGCCCCGCCTGCCAACCGAAGTGCTTGCTAAAGAGCGGAGTGATGACAGGGGCTAGAATTCCGCCGGCATTGCCGCCCGCATTCAGGATGGCGGCCGACAGCCCGCCACGCTTTCGTCCCAATTCGATGCCAGTCACCCAAAACGACGATTCACTTGCTCCGAGCACTCCCATCGCCAACGCAAAACAGGTGACAACCCAGGCTGGTTCCGTGCCCAGAATCCCCATGCAAAGTAGCACGGCACTCCCAATCAGCGAACAGATCGGCACCACTGCCCGGCCTGGCCATCCACCAAAGCGTAATTCAATACGGTCGGCAAGCCATCCGCCGATCATCATGCCCGCCACCATCGATACCATCGTAACCGTTGTGTACAGCCGACCATCTGTTGTACTCAACTTCAATATCTCGTCGAAGTAATACTGCATCCAGTAGAAGAATAGATATTGGAAATAACTGGCGGTCGCATAGCTGATCGTCAACAAGACCAGGTTGCGGTTGCCAAGCAGCGACAAGAAACCGCTTTGGGTGTCAAGCTCGACTGCGTCCTTGGGCTGCTCGAGGACGTCAACGAACGGATTGGTGGAAGGTTGTAGCACGCGGTCCCGTGGTGCAGTTCGAGCCAGGTCTCCCTGTTCAATTAATTGTTGCTCGTGCGAATTGACCAATGGATGTTGTCTAGGGTGATCGGTAGCAAAAATTGTCCAGACGATTGTCAGCAGTAAGGTTACAACGCCGGCGATCAAAAACGCTGACGGCCAACCCACATGGTCCATGAGAAATCCGAAGACAAAATAGGTCGACGCCACACCGGTGACGGCTGCGCCAGTTACCAGTCCATTGGCCGTTCCGCGTGCGTTATGGGCGACCCAGAATGACACCGCCCGAGCCGCCGCCGGGTGGATCGGTGCGCTGATTATCCCGAGCAGGCCTCGGATCACACACAGCACCGCCAGAATGCTTGCGGCAGTTAGATAACTGGTTAGACCTGTAAATGGGACTAGGATTGCCGATCCGAAACCGACGAGCATGAGCGCCCTTTTCGGCCCGAAGCGATCGATAAACCAACCTCCTGGGATCATGCACAACGTATACAGGAACAGGTATGCGGAGTACACCATTCCCATCTGAGTTTCGGTTATCGCAAAATCCTTCATAATGTGCTCGGTGCCTGCCACCGAGATACTAATACGGTTGAAATGGCATAATCCGGTGAAGGCCATCAGCAGGATTAGGATCTTGTAACGGGTCTTGGTTGGCGAAGTCCGCATTGAGTCGCTACCGAGGTTTGCGTGCTGTTTGCCGGAATCGTTCATTTTGTCCCCCTGATTTGGGATATTGAAACGTACTTGTATCAGCATTGGCTTCAGAGAAGAACTAGGACAACCGTGTCGAAGCTCGATTTCCCTACCGAAGAGTTCGCCGCCCGCCGGTCACGTGTGCGGGCGGCGATGGGCAAAGCTGGACTGGACTGGTTGGTGGTATTCCATCCTGTGTCGATCCACTGGCTCACCGGCTCCGACGCCAAAAGTTATCAGGAATTTCAATGCCTGCTGATTTCGACCAAGCCGGGGCCATTGATCGTCCTGGCTCACGAGGGCGAACGAAATGAATTTCGAGACGATGCTATGGTCGATCAAATTTACACGTGGGGAGGCGGTGAGCC
>JANNPR010000786.1:0-4303 GCA_031400345.1 Planctomycetota bacterium
AAGGATATCGCTCTTAACGAACACATGGAACCGTCCGGTAAACGACGGCGGCAGCAAAAAGGTTTCGCGGCGCGAGTAGGTTTTTCCGGTATCTAACAAACCAATGTGGTCGAATTGTGCCACCTTCACGTCATCGAATCCGCCGAAGGTAGCGTCCTTGGAAACAATCACTGCGTCAGTCCAGGCGTCCGCGACTCCGCCCCCAGTCCCTTGGTTAGTCACTTTCCACGATACAGTGAGCTTGGCCGGATCACCGATGAGTTGCGTCGGAGCTTGCACATCGCTGACCACGAGATCGGCGAACGGATTTAGTGCGATATTTACGGCTTTCGACGTCGTGTTATTTGCTTCGCCTGCGGACAACTCGCCTAGATTATTGGCGGCATCGACGACTAACAACAGAAACATCGGTCCGGAAAGGTCGACAGGAAGCGTGACCGATTCCGTTCGGGGAATGGATTGAGTCGAGGGTAATGCGGCGATGGACCGGAATTCGCCAACCAAGCGATCATTGGCTGAAAAAGTCGCGTCAGTGGATAGGTAGAATCGGTCAACCCAACTGGCGGCGGTACCCGTGCCTTGGTTCGTGTCAGTCCACCGGACGGAAATCGTATCGCCTGACGTCGGGCCGGCTGGCGCCTCATCGATGATACCCGTGAGGTCAGCATGCAGCATTTGCAATCGGGCGGCGGCAGTTGACTGGTTATTGTTTTCGAAGGGTCCTTCGACGACTTGATTCAAGGCATCGACAAACACGATCACGTGGTAATTGCCGTCAGCAAGATTTGTTGGAAGCGTCGCTAGAACTTGTGCGGTGTACGATTGATCTTCAGCGAGATCGGTGTTGCGAGTAGCGCTGGTGAGCAGCGTCGCGCCCGCTACATTGCCGTCCAAAGAAAGATAGACTCGATCTTGCCACGGGGCTTCACTGGTACCACTCCCATTGTTTTCCACCAACCACGAAATCGTGACTTGCTGCCCGGGCTGTCCGTTGGTCGGCGCGTTAACATTACTGATCGCTAATTCCGCTAATGAAGGAAAGGTGACGTCGATCGCGGCACTTGCTGCAGTGTTGGACTCGTCAGTTTCGGCTATCGTCCCGCTGGCATCGGTTTTGACAATCAGAAAGTAGGTTCCCTCGGAAAACGTGCCGGCCAGAGGTAACGTTACTAATTCATTTCGCGAGTAGCTGACGTTCACGGCCAGAGGTGAGCCCGCGCCCACCGGGACGCTCTTAAGCAATGTGTCTGAACTGTCAAGTACTTGGTCGGAAGAGAGCCAAACTTCGTCGACCCATTGCCCGCCCGCCCCGACGCCGCCGCCATTTTGCACAGTCCAGTTTATGGGTACGTTGCCGCCAAACTGCGCAGCGGCCGGCGTGCCAGGTTGTATGGTCGCAACTAGGTCCGGAAGACGAACGGTCACGGTTCCCTGAAATTTGTCGGTTGGCTCGCCGTTGGTTCCATCACGGTCCTGGTTCATGGCTGTGCCGGTGTAGTCCAAAATGTTTGGCCCAATCACCAACTCGTAATCGCCGTTCACAAAGCTCGCGCGATCCAAAGCAATCCGAAAGACGAGTGGCGAGTCGTCAAGCACTACTGGTTCCGCGAAAACCGCTGGCCCCGATGGGCCGTCAATTTGTAGATCACTGATGTCAAACGTGCGCGGATCCACCGGTTCGCTGAAGGTCACATCGATGTAAGGTCCAGTCGGGTCGGTTGTGGTATCAACCGCGGCAATCGCCGTGACCGAAGGTCCGGTCGCAAAGCCGGATGACAGCGTCAAACTCGTATTCGTCAAAACTGGCGAAAGCTGCGAGTTGGTTCCAAAGTCTAATCCCGTGTAATCGAACAGGCCCGTGCGCGAGCCAAACGACATCACGAGCACGCTGTCGCCTTCCGCCGGGTTGAAGCCCGAAGTACGGGTGAGGGCCACTGTCCCGGCCGCATTAAGAGTGCCGCCGATCATGATCTTGTCGTGCTGAGTAACGGGGATTAGCCCGCCGATATCTAACTCAATGCGGCCTGTCGAAGTTTGCGTCAGATTGCCCGTAATCGTAAGTCCGCTCGCCGGTGCAATAGCTCCCCGGTTATTGAGGCTCCCGCTAATCGTACCGTTACCGGTCAGCCGGCTTGTGGCCAGTAAATCTAATGATCCTGAAATGATTCCGGCGAGCCCGGCAGTAACCAAAACGCCGTCCAACACGACGGTGTTCGCGTCCATAGTCACCGTGCCTGCGCTTTTAGCGGTGAGACTCGAGTACCGATTCTCGCCGGTCGTGCTGCCACCATACGGGTCGCTAAAGTTGGTGAGTGCGGAAAGGTTAACCACACTGTTTGCGCCGTCGGCCAAAACGTTGACACTGCGATAGCGCTTTTCGCCAGAGTTCGGATCGGTGATTTGTGTAACGTTTCGAAAATCGACACTACCCCCCGCTAATGACTGGATAGATAAATGAGTATTCCAGTTCAACCCATTCGTGATGGTTGTGACATTGCGCAAATCGAGCGAGCTGCCCGCTCCAGATGCCTGCAGCGTACGAAATAAATCGTTACGTGTTGCTGTGTTGGTATAACTGGTCAGCGCTGGGAAGGTGGCCGTCGCTCCGCCGCTGACGAACACGTTCGTCCCATCCAGATCCGTCGTCCCGATAAACGCGTATGACGCACCTGTGCCGCTGAGTGTAAGCTGACTCAAGCGGACCGTTGTCAGCGTCGCAATCGGTAACGTGCCGGACTCGTCAAGTACCACGTTGACACCCAGCAGGGTTGATAGTGCTCCAGCCTGGATGTTTCCATCGTTCTTGGCCGTGAGGCTCGAAAAGCGGTCCTCGCCTGTCGTACTCCCGCCATATGAATCGGTAAAGTTGGTGAGTGCGGCAAGGTTGACCACACTGTTAGCTCCGTCGGCCAAAACGTTGACGCTGCGATAGCGAGTGTCCCCAGAGTTCGGATCGGTGATTTGTGTAACGTTTCGAAAATTGATGCTGCCCCCAGCTAATGCCTGGACAAATAGATGGGCATTGAAATTCAAGCCATTGGTGACGGTCGTGACATTGCGCAAATCGAGGGTGCTACCCGCACCAGTCGCCTGAAGTGTGCGCGCCTGACTGTTCAAAGAAGTTGTGTTCGTATAACTGGTTAGGGCTGGGAAGGTGGCCGTAGCTCTACCGCTGACGAATACGTTTGTCGCATCCAGATTCGCAACCTCAATAAACGCGTATGACTCACCGGCGCCGCTGAGTGTCAGTTGACTAAAAGTAACCGTAGTGAGTGCGCCAATCGGCAACATCCCTGTTCCGTCGAGTACCACGTTGACACCCATCAGGGTTGATAGTGCTCCAGCCTGGATCATTCCATCGTTTTTGGCCGTGATGCTCGAAAAGCGATCTTCGCCGGTCATACTGCCGCCAAATGGATCGCTAAAGTTGGTGAGTGCGGCAAGGTTAACCACACTGTTAGCTCCGTCGGCCAAAACGTTGACGCTGCGATAGCGCATGTCGCCGGAGTTCGGATCGGTGATTTGTGTAACATTTCGAAAATCGATGCTGCCCCCGGCTAATGACTGGATAGACAAATGGGTGTTAAAATTCAAGCCATTGGTGATGGTCGTGACATTGTGCAAATCCAGCGCGCTGCCGGCCCCAGTTGCCTGCAACGTACGGAATAAACTGTTTCCCGTTGTCGTGTTGGTATAGCTATTGACCGCCGGCAGCGAGAGTGTTGCACCGCCGCTAACAAAAATGCTCGTGCCGTCAATGGTGTCTAAATTGGGCATGCTGACGGCGGCCGTGACGACCTTAATGACGCCCGCCGTCGCCGTCGTCAAACCATTAAAGTTGTAGCTGGCAGTGCTGCCTGAAAGAACGAGCGCACTGTTTCCAGTAAGAGATAAGATCTGCGAAATGGGAAGCGTACCGGTACCATCAAGCGTAATGATGACACCTGTCAGGTTCGTCATAGCACTCGCCTGCACCTCGCCCCCATTTTTGGCCGTGAGGCTGGAATAGCGATCTTCTCCGGTAGTGCTGCCGGCGTACAGATCGCCAAAACTGGTAAGAGTCGAAAAGTTGATCACGCTGGAAGGGCCGTCGGCCAACACATCGACCGTACGAACGCGAAGGTCACCTGAGTTCGGATCGATGATTTGTGACGCATTCCGTAGATCGATGCTTCCGCCAGCCAGCGCGCGAATCGCTAAATGCGTATTGTAGAAAGTGCCATTGGTCACCGTGGTGACGTTACTTAGATCGAGTTTGCTTCCTGCCCCCGTGGCTTCGAATATGCGCGTTAGATGGTTGGCC
>JANNPR010000789.1:0-4266 GCA_031400345.1 Planctomycetota bacterium
ATTGTTTGGACGTCGCTCGCCGAGGCGGTCAACATGCCGCAATTGTTGCTCGATCTGCTCGTAAGCGGAGTCGGGACCTATGGATCCGAACAAGAATTTGTTGACAACTTGGAGGCGACCGATGGAATCGCAAACGTTCAGATCGTTCGCCGAACAGATGAGTTTGTGGTTTCGCTAGACCTGCTGACGACGCGATCGCTGCCACTATCCAAATTGTATATCAGCCCGCTACGTTTGCGCGCCGATGCGAACGGGCTGGAGCTCAACGTCGAGATTGCTGGGCATCTCTCGTTCGGCGTGAATCGGGCAACGCATGAATTTTTCGTGGTGACGGACAACGAGCTCCCGGAGTTTCGAATCCGCGCGACGTTAGAAGACGAGTCAGAAACTCGCTCCGGTCAAGTGGGATTTCTTTCCGTCAATCTTGCGGATGGATTAGCTACGTTGTTGCGCAATGTCACCATCGACCTAGTCGACGATCAGGACGGGCGCATCACCGCAACTGAAATGAAAAACGGCTCGGCAATTCCATCGGACGTAATTCGTTATAAAACGACAGGTAAGGCGAGTTTCTCAGCAGACATCTTATCTTCACTAATCGGCCGCTTGCCATTTGGAAATCGTGATGCCGAAGGTGAGCAGACGTCATTGGGCCGCTTCTTTGCCGAATGGGAGGATCTCTCTGACCCTTTTGACGTCACCACGAATGCTGGCGCGTTTAGCTTCCTGAGTAGCTTTTCGCAAGTGACGGCGGCTGCATTTAGCTTTGGTTTAGACAACCTGGCATCGTACTTTGCGGGATTGTCGATCGACGCCCTGGACGGGTTCAACCCGTTGACCGGCAAGTTGCCACTGATCAACAAGAGCCTCTCGGACATCATCGATTTCCCTAGCTTCATGGATGCCGCGTTTGCGGACGCGACTCGAGTTACCACCGATCCCGTTACGGAGGTCCAAGAGGTTCCATTTGAAAGTACTGACACGTTGCGCGATCTGCTGGCTAGCCTGCCGGGCGTTGGAACCGAAAACGTACAAGTGACTGTCACCGACGACGACATTCGTTTTTCATTGCGATTACAGAAGGGTATCGATCTGTCTTTGCCATTGGATGCCGACTTGGACTCGGTCATAAGCCTTGATGTCGGGGGTCTTGTAGACATTCAATTGAATACGATCCTGAATTTGACCTTCGGGGTTGGTAAACACACTGGCATGTTTTTTGTCGCGGCAAGCGATGTCCCGCTTTTCCAGTTAACGACTACTGCATCGGCGGACATCGACATCGCGACAAGGTTGGGATTTCTTGGCGTTAGTATTACGAATGGAACGGCAGCGCTGGATTCGAGTCTAGCGATCGTGCTTCGCGATCCCGGGACGGACGATCTCGTAGAAGAAGAACCGCTCTTAGGTGTGGACCCGCCAGCAAGTCCAGGGAAAATAACGTCTTCGGAGCTCACCGCCGCTCCCCTATCGGACTTAAGCCGCGTTGTATTTTCCGGCACGGCTCATTTAACGCTGCCTTTAACCGCCAAGCTGGGAATCTTCGCCCGTTCCGGTGTACTTACCGTTGACTGGTCAGATGTAAAAGATCCCGGTTCGCTAGTGGCTGACACTTCACAGATTGCCGAGATGTTGAAGTTTAAGCCAATCAAAGTTTCCAACGTCCTTGAAGGCTTGCGAGCTTTGCCCCGACTGCTGCGAGAATTGGCAGGTGATCAAGGACTGGGTAGCCGCTTGCCTCTGATCGGCACAACACTAGGCGAAGTACTTGATTTGGCTGACCGGTTGAATGGCTATCTGGATCGGTTGTCAACTTTTCAAACGGCTCAGGAATTGGAAACCGCGTTGGAGGAAGTTCTGGGAAGCCCTGATAGCCCGGTAAACGTGGACGTCGAGATCACCGAAAATGATATCCAGTTCGCGTTACGAATCGTGCAACCGTTAGTCAATCAAATCGTTCACTACGGCATCGATGTGGGTGTGCGCGGATTGGGATTTCACGCTGGCGGGGACTTGCAGGTCAGTGGGGGCGCCGAGGCCGCGCTGCGATTCGGATTGTCCTTTGCAGAGGGAATTGCTCCCGGAGAGAGGTTCTATCTGATTACCGGCGACGATACGTCGGCTTCATTGGGCTTCCAGGTTCATGCCACCAATTTAACGGCCGAAGTCAACCTGGGTTTGGGCTCGTTTGGCATCGTGAATGGAACGGCGACGATGTCAAGTCGAACCGATCCGAACAACGATGCGACGATCAAACTGACACTTGTCGATCCCGGCCAAGGAGCCCAGGCGGATGCCAAGATTACGCTGAACGAGATGTTGGCGAACCCGGGCGCCTTGCTGCCGACACCATCAATTGACGGCGCCATATCGATCATGCTTCCTTTCGAACCAATACCAGGCGTAATCGCCCCCAACCCAGGCGTAACCGCCCCCAACCCACACGTAGCGCTGTCGTGGAGCGACATGGCTAAACCGAACCTAATTTCGATTCAAGAAGAAGGTCTGGGAGAATATCTAACGGCTGCACTTTCATTCGATGAAGGTGTTGCTCAAGGAGGCATTCTTTCGATTCTGAAAATGATCCGCCGTTGGAAAAACCTTCCATTGCTGCAAACCAAGCTTCCATTCGTGAACTTGACTCTTTACCAATTGCTTGACTTTGTCACGGAGGCGGCACGATTCTTCGAAGCCATTCAGAGTCAGCATCCCAAAAATGGGTCGGAATTCAATGACGCGATAGACGGTGCGATCGAGCGCGCGGGGCTGGACACAGACTCGAGAAAGAAAGTCGAGTTAAAAGCGAACCCAAACAATGACGACCCAAATTCACCCAACAGCCAGCACAACCCTAGCAAGGGAAATTTCCGGTACTTGCTCAGCTATCGGTATAACTTCGTCGATGCCGCTCGAGATTTTGGAGTTGATGGTTTATTCGCTTTAGATTTTTCGATCAATCCACATATTACATTGGCTATGGATCTCGAATTTGGGCTGAATCCAAACGATGGATTTTTCCTCGTAGATCGGGGCGATAAGGGCCCTGAGATAAGTCTTACCGCTGGGATCAAGGCAAATTTCGACCACATCGGGGGAAAGTTCGGACCGCTACAAATCGGCGTGGTCGATGGCATCGCGTCGCTGGAAACTGGGTTGTACCTGGATTTGGTTGATCCGTCAGGGTCCGACGGACACATTAGCGGTAGTGAAATGACGGGGAGTTTTTTCTCTGTTGTCAAACCGCGTTTCAATCTGGGTACCGCGAAACTCAGACTGCCCATGGGTGTCAAGTTGGGAAATGACGGCCCGGGTGTGGTGACTGAGTTCTCTGCCGACTGGAGCGCCGAGGATCCCGGACGATTATCCTTTGGACCAAAAGGGAGTTCGGATCCCACCGACGGATTTGGTCCGATCAAGTTTGAGATGGGGGAATTCATCGACAAAATCGTGGGACAGACGCTGAAAAAGATCAAGGAGTTCAATCCTCTTTCACAAGACGTCTTGGATGTGATGCTGACCCCGTTACCGTTGATTAGAGTCACACCTTTGGATGTCCTGGTGAAGACGGCCAAGTTGCCGAAAGAGGTAAAGCTGCTCTTCAAAATCGCGCAAGTCGTTAACTCAATTCCAACTGGCGGTAAAGCGGTAGACACAAATGCTTTCATTGAATCCGGTAAGCCACGCGGAAATGAAGGCAGCGAAGAAGGTGGACAGCTATTTCCTGGGTTTTCGCGCTTCCTCAATGAGCTGCGAGAGGAGTACAACGTATCGTTGCCAATTTTCGACAACGTCGCCGGTTCCATTATCAACATCATGCTCGGTCAAGATGTCGATCTGATTCGCTGGAACCCACCTCCGTTCGACATCGGCAAGGTTATTTCTCCGCCGTCCATCCCTCTTGGCGTGTACTTTGGAATAGTTGTGAGTTTGCAGTACGGCGCAAGTTTCAGTTTCTTTGGCGACTTCGACATCGGCATCTCGACACGAGGCCTAAAGAATCCCAAGGGTTTCCCAAATCTCCTCGACGGATTATATATTGGCGACAACATTGAAAACGGTAGAGATCCATTTGAGGCAGGTTTCAAATCGCAAGTATTCATCGGCATTACCGCCAGCGCGCTTGGTATCTTGGGCGTTTACGGGCGCGGTGGAATTGAGGGAATTATCGGGGCCGATCTCGCCGATATTCGCTATCTACCTGATGGACGGCGCGAACGTGTCGGCCGTCTGGATACCGGAGGCGACAACCGGGTTCACTTCGACGAG
>JANNPR010000792.1:0-3961 GCA_031400345.1 Planctomycetota bacterium
GCGCCGTCATCAAACAGGCGTAACCTGGCAGTTGTGACTTAGCCGTCGAATGCTCGGGAAAAACCGCCTGCCAGGAACCGATCGTGCTGGCGTAATCTTCCAGATTCGGATGTTTGGAAAGCGATGTGAAGATACGATTTACCGTGTCAATCACGGGTTGAGAACTACGATAGCTCACTGTCAACTGCGTCTGCTGGACGTCGCTGACTTCACTTTCGACGACATCGAAGATCTCGGACGATCCTCCGCGCCAGCCATAGATCGCCTGTTTAATGTCGCCGACGCAAAAAAGGGAGTTGCGCGGTTGAGCGGTTGGTTCGGGCAAGGCCGTGGATAGTGACTGGACTTGAGTGATTGTGACAGCCTGTTTAACGAACGGTCGCAACACCAGCCATTGTGCTGGCGACGTGTCTTGAAATTCGTCCAATAAAATATGACGTAACGGATTATCCAAGCGAAAGTCGTGCTGATCCGAAGTTTCGCTGGCTGCCCACGCGGCTAATCGCCGTGCTAAATCGTCGAATCGCATGGCCCGCGCGGCATGTCGATGCAGTTGGTAAATCACGTCGAATCGTTCCAATAGCTCGCGAGTGGCTTTGGTCTGTGAAGCCAGCTGAGCGATCAAAATAGCTCGCGCGTGATTCAGCAGCAGCACGTAGCCGCTAGTTAACTCTTCCGAGATGCGCGTCGATCCGTACGTGTCTTTACCCATCAGAAGATTGTTGGGTATTCCCTTGGCGACGAACTCCTCCCAATCGCCCAATCTAGCGAGCTCAAGGGATTGCCCGTGGGACTTCGACATCTGTGCATTGGGTATGAAAATTTCGCTGAGTCGCGTTATGATGTCGCTCACGTCCCGTTGATTCAACGGCAATATTTCGGGAAGGCATTCCCATGCTTCGGCCGGCGAATCGAGAAAAACGCCGTGCAGATTTGTGACCGTATCTCGAATTAATTGCGACACCGAGCGATTGACGTCGCCTTTGGAAAGCAAGTGTATGAGACGAGAAATGTCGCGAGAAGCATGATCGCGTAGCACCATCGCAATCGACTCGTCGCGGAGACGATTGTCTTCTACCTGCTCGACAATGGCCCAACCTGGTGGCAAGCCGAGCTCAAGGCCGAAGCTCGTGGCCAATTGAGCGAAAAAACTATCTAGGGTGCCAATTCGAAGGCGATGCAACTCGCGGGCCACCTGCCGTAGCAGCAGCCGGCAGTCATCTCGCGAGAGCTGTGGTTTATGGATGGATTCTGCCAGTCGCGCGCATTCCGTAGGATCATTGGCTGCCTCGGCAAGTCGTAATAGCACTCGGTCGAGAATCTCGCCGGCCGCTTTACGAGTAAAGGTCACGGCCAGAATTTCATCCAAGGCGGCGCCGCTGAACAATAGCCCCAAAAAGCGGCTCGACAGCTGGTACGTTTTACCAGTACCGGCGGAAGCCCTAATCGACATGTTGGGAAAGCCGTCCATGCCTGCATCAATCCTGAAAAGTCGCTAATAACCTCTAGCTTGTCTATCTGAACTTAGAAGAATCTGCCGTGACTCTGGTTCTTAATCTTAATCTTAGATTAAGAAAACAATAAGCTGCATTCTCAAGTTGAGTGAAATAGAGTATCTACATGGATCCGTGAGTCCCGCTGTGAAACTGGAAATATCTAAACCTGAGGAAACAGACAGTGTCAGTCCAAAGTCCGCAAACACACCGCGTAGTTAATCCTGCCCATGGGTCCACTGAAGGGCACTCAGCGTCGGAATTGAATCATCCGGCTGGACAGCTGGCTCAAGCGTATGTTGAGTCAGGGGAATTCGGCGTGTGGAAGGAATCATTTGACACGCAGACTCAGCATTCGCAGTTAGAAGATGACCATATTGCCTGGCACAACGTGACGGGACTACTGATCGCCATCGTCAGCGTCGGGTTAGTCCTGGCCGTAACTGCGCTCACATTGTGCACGAACATTGCACTTTAAGCTACTGATATCAACGGCTCACAAGTTCGGAGAATGCAAAGTGAAAAATGAAAAATGAAAAATGAAAAATGGTGTTGGGTCACCACGTTCTCGGAATTATTTTGCAGTTTTCACTTTTCATTTTTCCCTTTGCATTCCTTATTTCTCATTTTGCATTGAGCCGTGGTCAGGCCTGGCTAGCGAACTGTCATGATTGGGGGAACCTACGATGCCGCGGTGGTGGATGCTGGCGTGGAGTTCACCCGGCGCACGCTAGTCGCTCCTCTACATCTCAGTTCGGGAACGATTACGGATGCAATCGAGGTGCGTGCTAGTGTCCGGGTCCGGGTCGGCGAGAGAACCGCTACAGGCTGGGGGAGTGTATTTTTAAGCGATATCTGGGCTTGGCCGGATCCGTTAGTACCTCACCATCAGCGCGAGATAATTCTCAAGCAAATATGTGAGAAAATCGCTAACGAATTATGCTCACTGTCGGGGGGCGAACCACAGCATCCGCTGGAACTTGGCCTTCGGTTGAGCGCGGCGATTCGGATGTTACCTATGGGTATGCCGGTTCCTGAACTGGCGCGAATTCTTTGCTGTAGCCCATTCGACGCCGCCATTCACGACGCCACAGGACTAGCGTCTGGCCGTTCGTCCTTTCATTTATACGACGTGCCGGTTGCACTACCCACTGCGGACCCGCTGTTCCCAGTTGAAGGTGCATGTCAGGCAATCCACCGGACGCTACTCTTAGAACCGATCCGAGAATTGACGTCATGGTACGTGATTGGCCCCGCCGATTCGTTCGACGAGTCGCTCAAGAATACGATACAGGTGCGTGGCGACAGGCACTTCAAGCTAAAAATAAGGGGACGTAATCCGTCGAGCGATGTGGTGTGGACGACAAACGTATTTGGATGGCTGTGCGAAAACGTTTGCGAACGCCCACGCTTCATCATCGACGCTAACGAGGCGTTTCCAAACGAGCTTCGGTTGCTGGAATTCTTACAGGAATTGCGACGCCAAGGCCCCACGGCGTTTGATGCCCTGTGGTACCTGGAGCAGCCAACGTCTCGATGGTGGGTCCCAGGTTCGGATATGCGCCCCGCCACGGTCCTGAAACCGGTGATGGTGGATGAAGGACTTACGAATCTGGAAATGTTGTCGGAATCGCACCAGCACGGTTGGAGTGGATTTGCTTTGAAGACCTGCAAGGGACATAGCTTATGTTTGGTCGCTGCGGCTTGGGCAAGAAAACACGAAATGCTGATATCCCTACAGGACCTAACCAATCCGGGTTTTGCATTGGTGCACGCCGCTCTATTCGCGGCCTATGTGCCCACCGTCAACGGCGTGGAACTGAACTCCCCGCAATTCACACCGGATGCGAACCAAGAGTGGCTCCCAGAGCTGCAGGATCTTATTGTTCCGCGAAATGGTTGTCATGTGTTGCCGCAGCAGTTACCTGCGGGTCTGGGGTCCGAATGGAAAGGCGCCGGACCACCATGGTAATTGGATCTGTCCGATCCGTCGGATCCAATCTTCCACAGCGGCCGCGCATCAGAGCTTACCGCACAGCGGCCTACCTACTATGCTGTAGGTCCACTTTTTTCACCGAACCCAAACGGCAGAGCCAACCTGTTTTAACCCTATGAGACCCGCTAATCGTGATTACAGCCTGTCGGACGGAGCCGGCAACAATCGGCCTGCGGAAGGCGCGTTCGCCCGCAATCTTGCATCTCTTGTCTTGGTCATGCACTTATTTTGCGTGGTCTTGGCTCTAACCGCTAACCTGTCACCATCACCAGCGCAACAAACACTGCTGGACAAATTTTCCTTCTATACTCGCACGTTAAATTTTGACTTGAACTTCACGCCCTATCATTTGACTCACGGCACCATTGCTGACGTTGACCATCGCATCGAAATCCTCCCTCTCGATAAAGACGGGTCGCGTCCCCAGGACTGGATGGTGTTACCCGATGTGGGCCTGCGAGGTGGCGAGCGC
>JANNPR010000840.1:0-6988 GCA_031400345.1 Planctomycetota bacterium
ACGCCGTATTGACGGCCGATCAATTGCAAAAAGTTTCTGAAATGGTGGCCAAAGCAAAGTCCGCTCGTAAATCGGAAAAAACTGCAAGCGAGCCAACAGCAGATGATGCGTCCAACTAGGGTACGCCTCTCAGGTGAGAACTCCTAACCTCGGATCGAATGGAGTGCACTAACCCGATGCGTAAAGGAATGGTGTCGGGTTAGTGCGAATTTTACCACAGTCAACCCGTCGCTGCCGTCACCCACGGTGTGTGACGGAGGTGGCTTCGTATGGGACGCTGTAAACCACTTGCTGGCAGGCGCATTTCCGTCGGTGTCCGAGGCGAAGCGGGAGGCTGCCTGATCGGGTATATCGACTAGTGATCATGCCACACTACATAGATCAAAAACGCCACCCAGGCAATATATAAAACCGTGGTGAGTTTTAGGAATCGGAAGTGGTTTCGCCCAGGAGGGTTCGTCCAGGAGCGGGCCGGGGCAGGTTTCGCCGACAGGCTGGCTGCGGGTGACTTCTCGCTGGGCTGCCGTGGTCGACGTCGTGCCATCTCAGTTGTCAGCCTTCGCTTGGAACGCTGATTACAAACTGTTTGCGAAACGCCTCTTCAAAATCGTACACGTTTTCAAAGTCCTCGCGGCGGTCCGTTTCCGATTTGCGCAGCCGGCCGATGCGAATCAGATTGAATACGATTTCGCCGAAATCAGCCGTGTTGAGAATACCCCAATTATTTAAGACCAATTTGGCCATTAAGCCAAACTGGTTTTGTGCAAAGGCGCGAATGGCTTGGCATAGTTCTTGGCCAGTAACGTGTCGAGGGACCGGTTGATCGATGTCCGAATCTTCGCCTTCGGTGCGCTGTAAAGGCGGCCCGCCACCCATGTGTAATTCGTGTTGCGCGTAGGTAAGGGCATTTTCCACGAAGATATAAGCTTCTAACTTGTATCGCCGATCTTCGTTCACCAATTGCAAAAGTCGCTTAATTGCCTTCGACATACTTACTAGGGCATCACGTTGCGGTGATTTAGTGTCAGACATAGGTAAAACACAGGGAAAACAGCCTAGGTTTTGGCGATAACGCTCAATATTTCCGAAGCGTCAATCAATACACGGCGTCGATCTTCGGTCTCGACTAAGACTTGCTGAGCCAGAATCTCCTGTTGAAGCACTCGAGCGCGCCCGATGGGCGTCACGATTTCAGCCCCGACGGGCGGCAGGAATCTTTGTAACTCCTCATAGGTGTCGAATTCATACCTCAGGCAACATTTCAAGCGACCGCAGCGTCCAGAGATCTTCGTCGGATCCAAAGTAGCTTTCTGAAGTTTAGCCATCTTCATAGAGACAGGCGGCATTTCACTCAAGTGGGTATTGCAACAAACCGGCTTACCGCAATCGCCGTAGTCGACCAATAACTTGGCTTCGTCGCGTACACCAATCTGCCGCATTTCAATCCGAGTTTGAAATTCGGATGCCAACTGTTTGACGAGTTCGCGAAAATCGACTCGATCTTCGGAGAGATAATAAACTACAATTCGCTCGCCACCGAACAGATGTTCGATATCCACCAACTGCATCTGCAAAGCCAGTAAGCCCACACTCCGCTGACACGCCTCAAATTCTAGTCGCTCCTGAGATTGGATGTGGGTCAGCTCGTTATGATCCTCGGCGGTCATCGGTCGCAAAATTTGACCGTATGGAGGGTCGTTGAGTTGTTTGAGGGCTTCCTCGGTGGCTTCGCAAAGTATTTCGCCAACTTCCAAACCACGGTTGGTTCGAGCCACCACACGAATCCCACGGCGATAGGAGTCTCCTCCTCGAGTGGAAAACACTCCTAGGGTGCGCATGCAACCATAGCGAACGACGTACTTAGACATGAGGAAAATGTTCTGACAATCGGTCCGTCGACCGCAATACGGTTAAGTCATAAGTTCCAATTCGGAACGCGTAGCGCTATAAACGGGAACACGGCCGGGACTGAATATAGCCGGCCGGCAGGGGCCGTCCAAGCCGACCCTGTTTTCGATCTCGTTGGCCGATCGCCCTTATTATTTCTTTTCGGCGGGTTTTTCTTCGACTTTTTTAGGTTCTTCAACTTTCTTAGGGAATAGTTCCTTCTGCGTCGCCACATCCCAGATCTTGATCGAGTCCTTATGACTTCCCGTCGCTAGCAACTTGCCATCGGGTGAGAACGTAACTGCCCAAACGCTACTGGTATAACCGACAAGCGAAGTGGTTTCCTTTTTTTCGGCCACGTTCCAAAGCTTAACCGCGCGCCCTAAATCGCTGCTAGCTAAAGACGCTCCGTCGGGAGAAAATGCAATGGCGCTCACCCAATCCTTATGACCTTCCAAAGTGGCTGTTTCTTTGCGATCAGGTCCCCAGAACTTAATTTTTCGATCGGCCCCAGCCGTAACTACGGTTTGGCCATCGTGCGAAAAATCGACACACCAAACCGCGTCTGCGTGCCCTTCCAGTTTGGCAGATTCGGTTCCCGCCTGAACATCCCAGATCTTTGCAGTCTTATCCGTGGATGCGGTCGCCAAGAGCTTTCCATCCGCCGAGAAAGTCACTTGGTAGATTGCGGATTCGTGAGCCTTTAGCTCCTTGCTCTCCTTCGCACTATCGACGTCCCAGATCACGACTATGCCATTTTCCGACGCACTTGCTAACTGCTTGCCATCCGGAGAAAATGCCACGCTACGACACCAGCCCTTATGTTTCTCCAACGTGGCGATCGCCTTCTTTTCCGCCACGTTCCATAACAGGATCTTTCCGTCATAGCTGCTGCTGGCGAGCTTGCTATTGTCTGGTGAAAATGCAATTGACCAGACGTTTGCCGCGTGCCCTTCCAGGGATGCGATCAGTGCTCCTGTCTTGACGTCCCAAAGTTTTACATCGCCCGGCCGATACTGAAGGCTCTCCCCTCCCCCAGTGGCTAAAACGCTCGCATCGCTGTTGAACGCTAAGGAAGTTACCCAACGCTCGTGCTTGGCAATTGCAGGAGCTTCCTGTGCGAACGAAGAAGCGTCCCACCAGGCAGTCATGGTCCACGCCATTACTACTTGGGTTAAGAAAACGGTTCGTGTCAGATTCGAACTAAATCGACGCACATGCAACATCGGATTGACTCCTCGCTGTCAACGTACTCTCGCCTGGGTCGTCAAAGGAAAACGGACCGGAGCATTATAATCAGAGAAACCGCGTCGTGGCGAATTCCAATGTGTGTCATCTGGCAGCTGCCGCAGTTGGTTACGATAACCAGTGAAGTTCATTCGTCAGACCTGACCTGCCCGCTGACAGTCTTGTCGCGGATAGCTACAATGTGGCCCAGCGATGACATGAACCGAAGGAAGCCGATCGGAAAAACACCCAAACTAGGGAGCGTGACTCAGGGAGCATGAATAAGGGAGAACTTGTGACGGAATCAACGGGTCACAGACCCTCACTGTTGCGGAAAGGAGCGGAGCGCAGTTGGCAGTTGGCTTTGGCTGCAGCACGGACTGCCTCTGACAATAAGGGTCGGCAAATCGCAATCCTGGATATGCGAGAGCAAACCCCGTTGTTTGATTACTTCGTTATCGCCACGGGGACCAGCGGACGGCAATTACGGGCTATGAGCGAAGATATCGACCATAAGCTCGAGGATGACCTTAACGATAAACGTCAGGGAATTTCCGGTTTCAATGAGAGTCGCTGGATTGTTCTAGACTACGGAACGGTCGTAATTCACCTTTTCGACGAGCCCACTCGCAAGTTCTACGACCTCGAAAACCTTTGGTCCGATTGTCGCCGCGCTGATTTACCAACGCTCGGCGGTGAAGCCCAAGCCAGTGAGGCACAAGCCAGTGAGGCCCAAGCCAGCAATGCGAAAGGGGACGAAGGGGCATCCGATGAAGGCGAGACGGAGCCGAGTGATAGCATGCGCGTGGCCGAGTAGCAGGATGCGCTTGAAATCGTATTGGAATTATGAATATTCTGGCTGAGTTAAGAGTCCGTTTTCGTCAAGCATTAGCGGACCTGACTGACGATCCTACCGACCTGCTGGAGATGATTCGGCCGGCTCAGGACGTTCGCTTTGGCGATTACCAGGCGAACTTCGCAATGTCCCTGGCAAAGCGGCTGGGCAAATCTCCCCGTGATGTTGCTGTGGCCGTGGTCGAGCGGCTGCAGGTCGCCGAACTTTGCGATCCTCCTACAGTCGCGGGCCCAGGCTTCATCAACCTCCGCTTTAAGGATCAGTGGATCTCAGAACAAATGGCGCTGGCTGTGGAGAATGATCGACATGGAGTGCCGCTCACGTCAACGCCGCGTACCTACGTTATCGACTATTCGTCGCCCAACGTGGCCAAGCCCATGCACGTGGGCCACATTCGTTCGACCGTAATTGGCGGTGCACTCGATCGAACATTACGTTTCCTTGGTCACCGAGTAATCAGCGATAACCATCTCGGCGACTGGGGCACGCAGTTCGGCATGATTATTTATGGCTACAAGCACTTTCGGAACGATGAGGCGTTTCGCCAACAGCCGGTTGCCGAACTCGCCAGGTTATACAAATTGGTCCACCAGTTGGTCAGCTACTCTGAAGACTGTGCCTCGCTTCCACGAGTTGAACAGGAAGTGCTCGAGCGCGCTGCCGCTGTCGATAGGCAGCTTGCCCAACCATCCACAAATGACAAGGCCCAACAAAAGGCGGCTGAAAAGACAATCCGTAAACTAGAAGCACAATTTAATGAAGCCAAGCAAAAGCTGAGCGAATTAGATGACAAGATCAGGGCCGTTGACGAGTTTTCTAGTTTGTTTGAGATGTGGAGGGAACACAGCAACATTGCATCTGCCGTGTTGGAAGAAACAGCCAAATTGCATGCAGGGGATCCAGAGAACCTCAAGCTGTGGTCGGAGTTTCTGCCTAACTGCCGTGACGAAATCCAACGAGTTTATAAAAGACTCGATGTGCATTTCGACCAAGAACTCGGCGAAAGCTTTTACCGTGACAAACTTGGCACGGTGGTCGACGACTTCGTCCGACTGGGTGCAGCCACGCAGAGCGAAGGTGCGACGTGCGTTTTTCTAAGCGGCTTCGATAGTCCCATGATCATCCGCAAGAAGGATGGGGCGTATCTATATGCGACCACGGATTTGGCGACGATCCAATATCGCATGAAGACGTGGAAACCCGATGCGATCTTGTACGTCGTTGACTATCGGCAAAGCGAACACTTCGAAAAGCTTTTCGCCGCGGCGAAAACATGGGGTTTTGACTCGGTCGATCTATGCCATGTCAGTTTCGGGACCGTTCTAGGCAACGACGGTCGTCCGTACAAGACGCGCTCGGGCGAAACTGTGGGATTGGAAGGATTGTTGGATGAAGCGGTTAGTCGCGCCTATTCGATCGTCAGCCAAAATGATGACGCCAAAAAGGTCGGGCCCGAGTTGTCAGAGGCAGAGAGGCGCAATATCGCAGAAGTAGTTGGCATCGCGGCACTGAAATATGCTGACCTGTCTCAGAACCGAACTAGCGATTACGAATTCAGTTACGACAAGATGTTGGCGATGAGAGGCAATACCGCCACGTACATGCAATACTCGTTCGCCCGAGTCAACGGGATTTTCCAGAAAGGTAACGTCGATTTAACCGAACTGCGCCGCCAGGCTCGGATGCTTCGCGTAACCGGTCCTGAAGAACGTGCCGTAGCGATGGCAGTGTTGCGTTTCGCTGAAGCCCTGGATGAAGTTCTGATCGATTACCGTCCCAACCTGCTGACGACCTACCTCTTCGAGCTGACCGAAAAGTTTTTCTCATTCTATGAACGTTGCCCCGTTCTAACGGCGGATTCTGACGAATTGCGAAACAGCAGGCTGCTGATCTGTGATTTGTTTGCACGAGTCATTCGTCAAGGACTTCACGTTTTGGGCATCCAAGTCGTTGAACGCATGTAGGAATTGCTAGATGAAATCCAAGAGCACTGCTCCTGTGGACCAGGTTCTTTGCGGAGATGCTTTGGAAGAACTTCAAAGCTTGCCAAGCGATTGCATCGACTGCATTGTGACCAGTCCTCCTTATTATCGACAGCGCGATTACGAAGACGAAAAACAAGTTGGGTTAGAAAAAACACCGGAAGAGTACATTGATCGATTGTCTGCCGCATTTAAAGAGGCGCTTCGCGTCCTTAAGCCGTCTGGCACATGCTGGCTCGTGATCGGTGACAAGTACGAACATGGTCAAATGCTGGGAATGCCCTGGCGCGTGGCACTGCGGTTGAAAGAGCATGGTTGGATCTTGCGCAGTGATATTATTTGGCACAAGCCAAACGCCATGCCGTCTGCTGTCAAGAATCGTCCGACGGTAGACCACGAGTACGTGTTTCTTCTGACTCGGTCAGCCGAGTACTACTTCGATGCGGATGCCATTCGCGAACCGCACGTTACGTTTTCGGATAAAAGCCGAATGCGAGGTGGTCGTCGACACTTTGGTGTCCGAAATGGAACGCCGGAGAAAGGAAAGAATGGCGGGAGTCATAATTTGCATGACGGCCGCTGGGATCAGGCCTTTCATCCTCTAGGCCGAAACAAACGGACTGTCTGGTCCGTCTCTTTATCGAAGTTTCGCGAAGCGCATTTTGCCGTGTTTCCTGAAAAGTTAATCGAGCCGTGTATCCTGGCCGGCTGCCCAAGCGGCGGGCTGGTTTTGGATCCGTTTTTAGGAAGTGGAATGACCGCGATCGTGGCACGTCGCCTTGGACGCCGTTATCTAGGCATTGATTGCGCCCCGGAATTTTGTGTAATGGCGAAGCGACGGCTGCGCGATCTGGAAAGGTCACTGGACGGAGCGGGCGCGGGCAACTGAGTGCGTGGCGATAAGGAATTCTGAACCGTTATAGGACGAGGATCGCCGCCCGCGAACCATTGAAAATTTGCGGGTCATTAGCGGATGCAAAACGGTATGCCGTGGGAGCCGATTTTCGAACTGTTGGCCATGAACTTGGCGAAACGG
>JANNPR010000842.1:0-7986 GCA_031400345.1 Planctomycetota bacterium
GCCACTGCATCTTGGCGCACTCCGATGTTAACTAACACAGTCTCGGTCCCAGTTTCTTCAGCAAAAATCGTCGATGCAGCTTTACCATTGCGAATCGTTCGAACCATCAACGCAGTCACCTCCCCAGGCCAGGCGGTAACACCCGATGACACTACGCCGTGATCTCCAGCAAATAGCACCAGCCGCCGAGGCTTTGTTCGAGGAGCAGTCGTCTGTTGAATCAGGCACAGACGTAACGCCAGCTCTTCCAGGCGCCCCAGACTTCGAGGCGGCTTAGTGAGCGAATCGAGATGTCTCCAGACATCATCCGGGCTAAGTGCCATCGATCGATGGTCCTTTAATACTCGATGCCGCGTTGAGCCTTGATACCTTCACGATACGGATGCTTAACAAGCGTCATTTCCGTTACCAAATCCGCCAGTTCCAATAACGCAGGTTTAGCGTTTCGTCCTGTTACAACGACGTGCAACATGGGCCGCCGTGTTTTCAACTCATCGAGCACTTCATCGAGTTCGATGTACGCGTAGCGCAGCACGATATTCAACTCATCTAGAATGACCATGTCGAACGAGGTATCGCGAAGCAGTTCCACCGCCTTATCCCAGCCGCGCCGGGCGGTGGTGATGTCCTGCTCCCTGTCCTGCGTTTTCCACGTGAAGCCGTCTCCTAGAGTATGCATTTCGATAGGTAAATTTATTCCGCGAATGAATTCTGCCTCGCCCGTCGGAATGGCCCCTTTAATGAATTGCACGATGCCAACCTTTAGGCCCTGGCCGAGCGCCCGAAACGCCAGCCCCAGGGCGGCGGTCGTTTTCCCCTTTCCGGCACCTGTATGAACAATGAGTAGTCCCTTTTCACGAGTGGCTTCGGTTTTTTTGCGCTCGTAAGCTTCATCGCGGCGAATCATTTTCTCGCGGTGCATTGCGTTTAGGTCTTCAGACATAATCTTTCCTCCTGTTCCGCCCAGATGATTTCACGGAGTCGATTCATGTCGAGTGCGGCTTCAACCTGATCGGCCAGGAAATCCAACATCGTGTCGAGCGTTTCCGCCACGGTAAGATCTCGGTCTTGGCGACTCTGACCGGTGCCGGATTGGGGTATCGAAGTCGTGGTTGTTTTTAACGAGTTCAGCCATGCGCGACGAAAAATAGAGTTTGCGAATAGGCCGTGGAGGTAACAGCCCCAGATCCGTCCGTCGTCGGAAACACAACCGTCGACGACCGAAACGGGGATGCCACCGCGCTCGCTAAGCTTCAGCCATCCCCGCTCGCTCAAGGTGTGGCCCATGTGGATTTCGTAACCACTGACCGCCTGCCCGCGACATCCACTGCAATGGCGGTCGTCCTGCACTTCCGCACGGACCAAGTGAGTGACCTTTGTTGGTGCGAAGACCGTCTTATGCGGGAGTAATCCCAAACCGGTGATCTCAGTAGATTCCGACTCGACCCCATCGGGATCCAAGATCTGAGTTCCTAACATTTGGTATCCGCCGCATATGCCGACCACGGCAGTCCCCTGCCGACCGAGTTTCACAATGCGTTCGGCGAGGCCACATACTCGTAGCCATTTCAGGTCGGCTGCAGTGCTTTTCGTGCCGGGAATAATGATGGCTGCCGGGTGACCAAGTTGATCGAGTGATTTTACAAAACGCACGCCGACTCCGGCCTCGACTACCAGCGGATCGAAATCGTCGAAGTTGGCGATTCTCGGCAGTTGGATGATCGCAATGTCGATTTGGTCGAGTGAGGCTCGGCGGCGCCGCACCGTTTCCAGCGCCTGACCATCTTCTTCCGGCAAATGCAAAGTCGCTATCCAGGGGACGACGCCTAGGACGGGAATGCCGCCGCGTTGCTCCAGAATAGCGCGCCCGGACTCAAACAATGATAAGTCTCCGCGGAATTTGTTGACAATTAGTCCGCGGACGCATTGGCGATCTTCGTCCAACAACGACAGAGTTCCCAACAGTTGGGCAAATATTCCGCCCCGGTCAATATCACCAACAAGAAGCACCGGCGCGTCGCAAAATCGGGCGACCGCCATATTGACGATGTCTCCATGGCGCAGATTCAGCTCTGCTGGACTACCTGCTCCTTCGATAATCACCAAGTCGTATTCGCTTCGTAGATGATCGAGGGAATGTGTGACAACCGGCCAAAATTCCTCGCGTCGGCGGCTGTATGCGCGAGCTTCCAGCGTTCCCCATGGTCGTCCTGCAACAATGACCTGCGATCTGGAATCGGCTTCAGGTTTCAGCAGAATTGGATTCATCCACGCTGTTGGCGCAACACCCGCTGCAGCAGCCTGCACTGCTTGCGCTCTCCCGATTTCAGACCCATCCGCGCAAACGGCGGCGTTATTGGACATGTTTTGCGCTTTGAAAGGAACTACGCGAATTCCGCTACGAGCAAAAATCCGACACAGCGCAGCCACGACGAAGCTTTTGCCAACGGACGAACTACTCCCCTGCACCATGAGTGTAAGTCCGCCCATCGGATCAACCCTTCCGAACCATTGTCTTGCGATCTGAAAACGCTGGATCGCTTTGGGCGGATGTGGATAGAGCATTCCAGGTTCGCGACCACGATTCGTCGTACACGACTTGTTCCAGCGGCAGCCGACTTTCCCATCCGACTTTCTCCAACTGCGGGCGATCATCGAAATGTACCGGATAACCAATGCATAGGTACGCTACCAAGACGATCCGCTCGGGAATCCCCAGCAGATGCTTGATCGCCTCAGGTTCGATAATACTTACCCAACCGACTCCGAGTCCTTCCGCGCGCGCCGCTAGCCACAGGTTCTGGATTGCACAGCAAGTGCTATACAAATCGGTCTCCGGCATGGTGTGGCGTCCGAGCACTGCCGGTCCATTCCGACTTCGATCGCACGTCACGGCGAGATTGACAGGAGCTTCCAAAATGCCGGCGAGTTTTAAGGAATCGTAGAGTATTCGCCGCTCACCAGTATAATTTTCGGAGGCGTGCGCATTTTCCTTGGTAAACCATTCGAAAACTCGTTCTTTCGTCGCCTGAGCACGTACGATGACGAAGTTCCACGGCTGCATGAATCCCACGGACCCTGCATGATGGGCCGCGTCCAAAATTCGCAGCAACAATTCATCCGGAACGGCATCCGACCGAAATTCCCGGATGTCGCGGCGACTGTAAATCGCCTGATAAACGTCCATGGCTAAACGTGCATCACTTTCCATCGAGAATGTTGCCTTCAGTGATTGTGACGCGTTGCAATCAACATGTAGTGCAATTCAGCATACGAACCAACATCACTCGGACACCACTTCGCCCCCACTCCGAGTTGCCAGGGCGATTAAGGTCTGCATCGAAATCGATGCCTCCAGCAACCGCACCGAACCGTCCGCAAACAGTGCGTTCGCGCCGCCCGGATGGAATGCGTAGATTTCGTTATCGTTCGAGCAGTTCACAGAGCATCGGCCAGGAACCGTATTGGTGAAGCCATTGGGCTGTGCGCCGTCGATAAGAAATCCCTTACTGTGGCTGGACCACACACCGCCCGTAGGTAACGGACGTGTGACACTCGCGGTTCCGCTCCAAGTCTTAGGTGTGGTGCCATCCGGCACAACTCTTCCTTTTTGATAGAGCAATGGCCGACCCGCACATTCACTGACGAGAATAGTGTTCGACAACCCGTCGGTCACTTCGGCAAGACTGACGGCATTGGCCTTTAAGATTCCACTGTTCAGAGGGTCGCCCAACTTACTCGCTGGAGGCAACGAATTGTTGAGTGCACTGCCAATGCCTCCAATGTTCGTGTAATCGGTCGTCGCTCCGTAGTAGAAGGTTCGGGGAGTCAACGTCGGCGTCGTTGTGCTTGCATTCGCATAACCGACCAGTATGGTCCACTCGAACCCATCGCGGTTTGGAGCAGAAGGACAAGTGACAATTGGTAATCGGGCCTTCACCGCTGCGTCGTTTAGCGGGTCATGCCAATTCAGGTTCTGATTGTAAAGTGTAAACAGACCCTCCTGCTCAATGTAGGGCAGAATTCGTGTAATCCAGCTGCCGCGCGGTGTCCGGTATCCGGGGCCGGGCGATGGAAAGCTTGAATGCGCTGGCCACATACGGTACGTCGATTCGTAATTGTGCAATGCCAATCCAAGCTGTTTCAGGTTGCTGCCGCACTGCATTCGGCGAGCCGCCTCACGCGCCGCCTGAACGGCAGGCAATAGCAGCGCGACGAGAATTCCGATCACTGCGATTACGACCAGCAGTTCGATCAGAGTGAAGCCAGAACGGCCGCGTGACGATGGAAGACGACGCTGCACCTTCAGACGTGAAATGAAACAGGAAAGTGATGCGAAACTTTCCGATAAACCACAATGCGACATGACAATCTCCTCGTTGTCAGTAAACCGCGCAACCATTGCGCGTTACGAAGAGACGGCAGTCGGGTATCAGCGAAATCGAGCGTGGAAAACAGCCAGTCACGCGGAATTTTAAACACCGCACAGGACATCGACGAAAATTGCGCAAGCCACGCCATCGAGAACGAACCTCACCCGGGCCGACTCTTCGCGAGACCGACAATGGGCAGGTCTTCTGGCTTCCGAATCATCCGAAATACTGCACCTTCCCACAAGCGATAGCTTGCAGTGGTATACGCAGCCTTCGTCCTCGGTTACAGCGGCGGGACCGCAGCGGAATTACACCGCATTCCCTATTCTCCAACGAAGATGACAAATCCCAGTTGGCACCCATGTCGGACGAAACTCTATCGGTCCAGATGTCTTAAGTCAACCATCCCCCCTGCGACTTGCTAAACGAACCGTCCGCCTGAGAGCTTCGGGTTGGGCGGTCGGGCCAGAAATTTGCCATGAAAAGTTAAGGAACGTACGAACGCCTATTGCACCTGAGTTACAAATTGTCTCGCGAACTCGAGATAGCTGTAGACGCCGGGCTTGCAGGTACTCCGTGTGGTGACGGAAAGATAAATGGTGCGTAGGCAGTCGCGCCAAGAGTCATCGTCCATTGCCGGAGACGAGGCAGAACGGACCGCCGCAATCTGAATCAGCAGGTCATGCACTTTGGGCGACGTCGCCTCGTGTTGCAGTATTGCGAGTTTTAATGCGGCGGCGATATGCTCATCGTCAATCGATGGATTAAGTCGCCACATGGTTACAAATCGCGACTCAACAGCGAGCAACGTCGTCGCATAAAGGTGGGTCGATCGGTTCTGCTCCCCCGAAGTTGCTTTGAGACGCACAGGAAGAGACGATATTCTAGACGGTTGTTTGACTCGTTTCTGAATTGCCAATTGGATTCGATCTCTTAATTTCGCCATGGCTCAAACTCCATTTCATTTGATAAGCATCCGTAGCGCGGGAGGCTATTTGTTTTGGCACGCCACTTAACTAGATTTCAACCTTATGCAAACTATGGCTTCTTAGGCAAGGACTCTTTTTAGACTCGTGGCTGGATTCGAGCCCGATCAGGGCCGGCACGATAAGGTCAAGTCGGTGCAGGTTCTCAGACAAACCGCGAGGCAACAAAAAAAGCCGCGTCCGAAGATCCGCGGCTTCTTGAATGAAATCATGCAAGTGGCACTTAGTAGCCGAACCAGAAGGAAACCCGGCGGCCACCGATACTAAAGGACGGTGCTAGACGGGCGGGCGCCGCATTCTGTCGGTGCGTCTCCCGATGATATAACTCGTCGTGGAAGACGTCGTGATCTAAATCATCGTGCAATCGCCCGTGTTGCTGTCGAGACATCGGATAGCGATGGGCGTCGTTGTGATACAGCTCACGGTGATACCCGTTGTGGTCAAGATCATCGTGTAGACGTGCATTGCCCCCGTAACCACCATAGGGATGATAACCCCCTTGACCGTAGCCGCTTCCTCTCCCCCGTTGTTGGGCTGAAACGGTTGTCGTCAATGCTACAAGAGTCACGAATGCCAAGACCAAAGTGAAGCGCCGCATAGAATCCCTTTCGTTCATAAGCCGCCGAGTAATGTGATCTACATCAGCTCGAGTTAAACGCTACTAGTGTGCCAATCGCTGGCGCTTTCCGGTAAGTGCACGATTCGGCCTGTTTTCGCTGGTGCATCGAATGGACGGAAGGCGACCGCGGACAATACCGAGATCACTTTGGTGACACGATCGAACGAATTGACGACGGACACGCACCAAACGGATGCACTATGAGAAAAACCCGTCCGCGATGTCCGGCAGTTATTGAGGGTCTCAGGGTCTAGCTGATGCGATTTATTTGCAGATGATACCCAGCGCCGGGTTCGCATCGGCATGGTGACCAACCGAAAACGTCAGTATGGATTGGCCAAGAATATAGCGGACAAACGTGGAAGTCAGTGTCCAAAGGGGCCCCCCCAATTGGCTCTCGTTGACGAAGTCCGCTATCTTGATGTGATTCGGTTGGCTGGGTTTCGCAAACAGAGCAATTATGACTGGAAGAAATGGTGTCGCCGACCCGCACGGGTTCGCACTTGTACTACATCGGTGGCAAACCAAATTAATTTTCATTCTGCAGGGCCCTATTTCATGGATACCCAAAAACGCACACTGCTACAAACATATCGTCGATACCTGCCGTTTATCGTGGGCTTGATGCTCATGGTGGTAAGCCTAATCGTCGCCGGCAATGGGTATCGTAAGTCCTCGCCCGATCCTGTTCCCGTGGCACTGCCCAAGCAGCTTGTTTACCAGCCCCGCATCAATCTCGACCCATCCGGCTACAGCGCTATTACGAAGGTCATCCAACCCTGGGGCGAGAATGCGACACTCGCGGAAATCAGCGACGCGTTTCGTGACATTGGAATCCGCACGGTCAAGCGACTCGATCAGCGTTTGGCTCAAAAGAATATTAGCCAGACTGTTCGCATCGATTCCCTGTTCATGAAATCACTTTTCTTGAACTATGACGGAGAGCCCCGGAAGGCCTACGAGGCACTGGAAGCCGTGCGGTCGTTTGTCGAAAGCAACGAATCGTTGGCGCAGCTTTCGCTATATTCGGTTGTCTATTTGGAGGGGATCTCAGCACTTCGCCTCGGGGAAAATGAAAACTGTATCATGTGTCGGGGTGAGAGTTCATGTATCCTTCCAATTTCAGCCGCAGCGGTCCACACCAAGCCAGAGGGATCGCGTTTGGCGATCAAGCACTTCATGGAGTACTTAGCGCAGTTCCCGGAAGACCTTGAAGTTCGTTGGCTGCTGAATGTGGCTCACATGACGCTGGGTGAACACCCTGATCGGGTCGATCCGCGGTTCGTGATCTCCTTGGATCATTTCCGGGACGCAGAATTCGATATTGGCAGGTTCCGTGACGTCGGTCACATAATCGGCCTTAATCGCTTAAATTATTCTGGCGGCGCGATCATGGAAGATTTCGATAACGACGGCTTGTTGGATATTGTAGTTTCTACGCTTGATCCGACGGCACACATGGATTTCTATCACAATTCTGGCGACGGTACGTTCGAGGTCCACACCGAAACCGCCGGTCTGATGGAACAGTTGGGGGGACTAAACTGCGTCCAAACTGACTACAACAACGACGGTCACATGGACATCTTCGTGGTCCGCGGGGCGTGGCTGCATCTTCCTATCCGTCCCTCTCTGCTTCGCAATAACGGTAACCTGACATTCACCGACGTGACCGACGAAGCTGGTTTGAATCACCCGGTGAATTCCATCTCGTCATCCTGGTCCGATTACGACAATGATGGGTGGCTCGATGTATTTGTTTGCTGCGAACGGCAACCAAGTCGACTTTACCACAATGAGCGCGACGGGACGTTTGTCGAGGTCGCGGAACAAGCCGGCGTTCATTTGCCCGATCAATTCGATTGCAAGGGCGCGGCTTGGTTGGACTACGATAACGACGGAGCCCCCGATCTGTTTTTGAACTTCTTAAAGCATGCGAGCCAGGCCAGGCTATTTCACAACAATGGCAAGGGCACCTTTCAGGAAGTTACAACGGAACTTGGCATCG
>JANNPR010000859.1:0-2923 GCA_031400345.1 Planctomycetota bacterium
CGATGCCAACATGATGGGAACTGATCAACTTTCGCGACGAAGCGTCAGGCTGGGGTGGTGTCCATCCGGATGGTTTCCAATCGGGCGAGGGAATACGGTACGAGAACGCGGCGACAAGCATGACGAGGCAATACGCCACACCCAAAAGAAAAAACGTCTCCGCCACGCCAGTCCGTCCGGTTCCGACTACGTAGACGCCTTGAGGACCTTGCACCAGCATTTGTGTCACGTCATTCGCGCCCACCACGATCACTTCGCGGAGCTGTCCCGCCACATCGGCGAAACGTCGACCACCTTCCGTCGTAAGCATCACTTCAGCTACAGGCCCCAGATAGTCCGGCGCTTGATAAAACGACTGGATTAGGAATTCTTTCAATGGAGCTCCGATCATGGCCCCTCCCCCGAATCCCATGATTGCCATGCCGGCAGCCATTCCTCGTCGGTCCGGAAACCAGCGAATCAGAGTGCTGACCGGGGACACATAACCCAAGCCCAATCCGCAGCCGCCAATAACACCATATCCCAAGTACAACAGCCAAAGCTGGTGTGTGAGAATTCCCAAACCGCCGATCAGAAACCCCCCACCCCAACAAGCTGCGGCCACGGTCCCGACCATCCGCGGGCCGACTCGCTCAAGCCAGTTGCCCGCCACGGCGGCGGAAAGACCAAGACAAACAATGGCGACGGTGAAAATCCATACGACTTGCGACAGCGTCCAGTCATCCGCTGCGCTGGCTACCACGCCATGCACTCGGACTAATGCTGGGTTAAAAATGCTCCACGCATACACTGACCCGATGCAAAGGTGGATGGCAACCGACGCAGGCGGGACTTTCCATCGATTAAATCCCGGCCCCGCGACGATGTGTTGTTTCGACAGTAGCTCAATCACATCGGGGCTCGATTGAAGTTGTTAGATGAATTTGCGGACTGGAACAAACCCACATCCCCCGCTTTGCACAGTGGGATCGTTCGCCAAGGGCAAGTAGTCTACAGCAGAGGGTTTGGCACAGCCAACCTGGGATTTGAACGAGGAATCCGGTTGATCACAGTGGCGGCCGAAGGAGCATTTGGATTAGGATTTCATCCTGGCAGATGCCGCCTTGTACGATCTGTCTGGATAGGTTCATGACCCGACTATAAAAGGTTCAACGCCGTTCATGATGTTCATCGACCCAGACCGGCGCGAGTTTCTCCGTTTGGGCCTCCGTGGGCTGGCTGGCTTAAGTCTTCCTGGGGTGCTGCGACTGCGGGCGGCCGCCAATGAGCCAACCAAACGCAAATCAACCTCGATCATTGTTGTTTTTCTGCACGGCGGAGCGAGCCACCTCGAGACCTGGGACCCCAAGCCCAATGCGCCGGTGGAATATCGCGGACCGTTTCAAGCGATCGCGACCCAGACGGCAGGTCTTCGTTTCTGCGAACTATTACCAAAACAGGCAGCCATTTCGCATCGCTTTACGATCCTTCGCTCGATGGTACACAGCGGTTTTTGTCACGGGATTGGCCAGCAACAGATGTTCACGGGACACGAAGTCCGTGAATTTAAGCCTCGATCCGAATACCCCGAGTTCTTGTCGGTGACGAATCGAGTACGTAGCGACTCCAGCCGCATACTTCCCAACTATGTGGGTGCGCCTCCAATTCCCTACCTGGGGGCCGCGTACCTAGGACCCGCTTTCGAACCGTTCGCGGTCAACGGCGATCCGAATTCGCCGCAATTCAGTGTGCCGGATATGAGCCATTTAGACGCAACGGTTAGTCAGCGCATCCAACGCCGCATCGATCTGCGAGGTCAACTCGACAATGTCGCCCGCGCGCTCGACGACCGGGGGAACATGCGCGCCATTGACCAGTTCGAGGCCATGGCGTGGAACATGCTTACTTCGCCGGCTGCCCGGGTTGCCGTGGATCTCTCCCGGGAGGATCCGGCTGTTCGAGACCGTTACGGACGAAATACTTGGGGACAACAGTGTTTGCTGGCGAGGCGTTTAGTTGAAGCCGGAGTTGAATTGGTCACGACGACGCTGGCGGGTCCGCTGTGCGGCCGCGTCCAGAACTGGGACGATCACGCAGTAAACCACCACGTTTTTGACGCTATGCAGGCACGAGCTCCCTACTTCGATCAAGCCGTTTCCGCATTGATTTCCGATATCTATGAACGCAGTTTAGACAAGCAGGTGATGGTGATCGTCACCGGCGAATTCGGACGTACTCCCAAGATCTCGTACGCGGCTGACAGCGGCAGTGGTGTGATGCAGCCCGGGCGCGACCACTGGCCCAGAGCGACATCAATGATGTTTGCGGGTGGTGGTATCGAAACCGGTCAGGTCATCGGAGCCACCGATGGCCGCGGCGAAGATGTGATCGAACGGCGCGTCGGAGTGCATGACTTCCTGGCCACCGTTTATCGACATCTAGGCGTCAATGCCAGGGAACTGGAATTTCGCGATTTTGCAGGTCGGCCGATCCCAGTTCTTAACCAAGGCACCCCGATTCCCGAGCTCATGGCGGCGGTAGGTACTTAAAATGAGAATTAGTCGGAGAACGTCGTGCTAAATCTATTTCCCGGATCGGGCATGCGTCAGCGAAATATTTCGCGGAGACAGTGGCTGGCAATGTCGTCGATGGCCACTGCGGCTTTGCCGTCGTTAATTCAGGCCGAGGGAGCCGCTTTTGGCGAGACTAACGCACCACGAGCAACAGCGAAACGCTGCATCTACATTTTTTTGTGCGGGGGTCCTTCGCAGCCTGACTTATGGGACATGAAGCTCGATGCGCCCACGGGTGTTCGTAGCGTCTTCAAGCCGATTGCAACAAGCGTGCCGGGTATACAATTCAGCGAGTTGATTCCGCAGGTTGCTCGGCACGCGGACAAGTTGGCATTGATCCGATCGATGACGCATGCGAACAACGACCACAA
>JANNPR010000943.1:0-3521 GCA_031400345.1 Planctomycetota bacterium
GCTTACAAGCACAACGCTGTCGCAATTCTGTCGAGGAACAAAAATAGGATAAATGCAATTTCTATTGACATGACCAAATTGCACACGCCATGCCCGGCCGGCCCGAAGGCGGCAGGGCGACGGAACAGAATGTCCCAAGAGCAACCAAAAAATAGGAGACGCGCACCAGGACTAAAAACAAACTTACCAGTTAATAATCCGTTGGCCTGGTATCGCCCTAAATTATGTTCGGCAATCTGATGCGCGTCTCGGCATCGCAAAAAAGAATATAAGAAACCGGATCCGTGTATGTCGCAGACTTAATGCATACGGTGTGCCATTGTCACGAGCGGAAAGAGTCCTGAGAAAATTACGCGGAAATCCCTCACCTGCCGCGAAGTTGAGGTGAAAAAGTCGATGGTTGGCCATTCCAAGTTCGGTCCGCCGTTGCTCAAAGTGGTTTGCAACTGACCAGCGACTTGCAACTGACGGTTGCCATCCGTCTTGCCCGGGTGGTTTAGCAGCTTTTGCGTACTCCGCATCGCGCCCTGGTGCTCGAACTACGGCACGAGCCGTTGATCTCATGGTGGCAAGCCTGGGGGCGAAGTTTCACAACTTCACACCCAACGAATGACAGACATCCTGGAGCGATCTCCACGTGGTCGCATCGAGTTGGATGCCATCGGAAAGACGGGTTGCACGAGTTCTCTCTTCCATCTCGCCGGGCATAAGAATTTCGCCTTCCGCGGTTAGACGGCGGGAGCTTTTCACGAACGCGATAAATCTCGCCACTTCGTCCGCAAAATCAAAATCCCGCGGCAGTCGTGCCGGGTCCACGATAATCGAGAACATCCCGTTCAGAAGCCGGTCGGCACGAGATGGACTGCTGCAGCCATTTCCTGTGAGAGCGCCTGCCATCATTTCCGCGATGACCCCTAAGCCGTACCCTTTATGGCCACCGAATGGGAGTAAAGCACCCGGTGGGTCAGTGTAAAATTCGAATGGATCGTCGGTAGGTCGTCCGTTAGCATCCAAAATGCAACCTGGCGATACCTTCTCTCCTCGATTCCGAGCGACCTTCAATTTGCCTTCGGCAATAGCGCTCGTGGAGATGTCCAAAATCAGGGGAGACGATCCTGCAACGGGCACACCGGCTGCAATGGGATTGGCCGACAGGCGTCGATCTATTCCACCGAATGGCGCTACCAGCAGGCCAAATCCGCTGGTATTGACAAAGTGAACGGAAACCAATCCCGACTGTGCCAACAACATTGGCCAGTCGCCAATGCGCCCAAGATGTCCCGAGTTTCTCAAGGCAACTCCTGCGATGCCGTGCTCCGTCGCCATTTTGATGCCGAGCCGCATGGCTTGTTCACCGACCACCTGTCCAAACCCATATTGCCCATCCACCACGACCAGCCCGCCGGTTTGCAGTACTACCTGTATGGTTTGATTAATGCGAACCTTGTCCTCTCGCACGTAGCGAACGTAGTCGGCAACACGAATGACGCCGTGCGAATCATGCCCCGCCAGATTCGCTTCCACGAGATAATGCGAAATACGTTCCGCTTCAGACGCTTGGGAGCCGCACGCTTCAAAAATGCGTGTTACTTGGTCCTTAAGACGCTGCTGATCGATTCGCATGATTTTGATTTAACGACCCAAGTGGTTAATTCGCATTCCTTAGCTCAGAAACGTTCGTTCGACAAAGGTCGTATCCACACGGCCTTCGACGAATTCCGAATGCTGCAAGACTTGTTTATGGAAATCAACCGTTGTCTTGATGCCCTTCACGCGCAGTTCGCTTAACGCGCGAAGCATGCAGGCAATCGCCTCGGAACGGGTCGGTTTGTGCACGATCAATTTACCGATCATCGAGTCGTAGTAAGAGGGTACGACATATCCCGAGTAAGCATGTGAATCGAATCGAACCCCAGGTCCCCCGGGAACGAACATATGTTCAATTTTTCCGGCACACGGTTGGAAATTACGATCGGGATCTTCGGCATTGATGCGGCATTCAATGGCTGCGCCGTGAAGTTTGATATCCTTCTGTCGAAACGGCAAAGGTTCGCCAGCCGCAATGGATATTTGGGCTTTAATCAAGTCGATGCCCGTCACCGCTTCGGTAACAGGATGTTCCACTTGGATACGTGCGTTTACCTCGATAAAGTAAAAGTTATTGTCCTGGTCGACGATGAATTCCACGGTGCCGGCGTTGGTGTATTTCGCCTTTTTGATCAAGCGCACGGCCGCGTCGCACATTTGCTGGCGAGTTTTCTCCGACAAATTGTGTGCGGGGCTTTCTTCGATCAGTTTCTGGTGCCGGCGTTGAGTGGAGCATTCTCGCTCCCACAAGTGCACTACGTTGCCGTGCAGATCTGCCAACATTTGCACTTCTACGTGCCGTGGTCGCGTGATGTATTTTTCCAGATACACTCCGGCATTGCCAAAGGCGGCTTGGGCTTCGGCTTGGGCCTGGTTCAACGCCGCCTTAAGCGCCAGGTCGTTGGCGGCTACACGCATGCCTTTGCCACCCCCCCCAGCAGTCGCCTTGATCAACACGGGAAACCCGATTTGGTGAGCGAAGCGAAGCGCCTCGGCCTCGTCTTGAATTAGACCGTCGCTTCCAGGAACGACCGGAACCTTTGCCTCGCGTGCAACCGCACGAGCAGAATTCTTATCGCCCAGCATTTCCATCGCGTCGGGTGTAGGTCCGATAAAGTCAATCTTGCAGCTTCGGCAAACTTCGTTGAAGTGAGAGTTTTCGGCAAGAAATCCGTAGCCGGGGTGAATCGCTTCGACATTTCCAACCTCTGCGGCGCTAATCACCTGATCGATTTTCAGATAACTATCCGCCGAGCGCGCAGGTCCGATACAAAACGTTTCATCAGCCAGTTCCAGATAGGAAGCGTTGCGGTCAGCTTCGCTATAGATCGCCACCGTTTGAATCCCCATTTCGCGGCACGCTCGAATGACTCGGAGCGCGATTTCGCCGCGATTGGCAATGAGAATGCGTTTGTACATGGCAACAGCGGATGCCCGATTATTATGGGACGATTAACCTGAGGTATCGATTTTAAATAACGGCTTTCCGAATTCGACGGGCTCTTCGTCCTCAACCAACACCGCCACGATGCGTCCGCGCACCTCGGCCGGGATTTCATTGAAAACCTTCATCGCTTCGATGATGCATACGGTTTTCTCCGGTTCCACATAATCGCCGACCTTCGCGAAAGGCTCGGCTTTGGGGTTGGTCCGGGAATAGAACGTGCCCACCATCGGGCTCTTGATGTAAACGATGCTGGGGCTATCGGCGCTTTGCGGTCCAACAATAGATCCTGGCTGAACCGGGGCAGGGGAGGGTGGCTGGAACTGTTGCACCGGAGCCTGTTGGTCAACTCCGCGGCATAGGCGGATCTGCTGATCCGCTTGCATTAGGTCCAACTCTCTTAAGTCAAACTCCTGCATGAGCTCGACGAGTTTGCGAAGGCGATCCAATTGGAAAATATCACCGATGTTATCTCCCGAGTCCGTCATTG
>JANNPR010000959.1:0-5537 GCA_031400345.1 Planctomycetota bacterium
CCAGGCGTGGATCCATTCCGGACTGGAACATGTGATGGCCCCAGACGATGAAACCGAGCCCGGCGATGCCGGCGATGGAATAAATCATGGCCCGGTAACCGAAGAGGGGCCGGCGAGCGAAGGTGGCAATGATGTCGGAAACCATGCCCATGGCCGGCAGGATCATGATGTACACGGCGGGGTGCGAATAAAACCAAAACAGATGTTGCCACAACAGTGGGTGTCCACCCCCACTCGCCATCGCGTTATTGTTGACCACCAATCCTTCAGGCAAAAAGAAGCCCGTTCCCAAGATGCGATCGAAAAGCAACATGAAACCTGCGGCAGTCAATACGGGCAACGCAAAAGCCTGGAGAACGGCGGTGATGAACATCCCCCAGATGGTTAGCGGCAAGCGAAACAACGTCATGCCTGGAGCACGCATCTGAATAATGGTAGTCAGGTAGTTCACCGAGCCCATCATCGACGATACGCCCACGAAAGTAACACCCAGCAACCACAACGTCTGTGCGTTAAAACTCCCTGGCGCTGATTCCGGGACCGCGGACAGCGGCGGATAGCTCGTCCAACCATTGCCCGCACCGTACGGCGCCGAGAAGAAACTAGCGCCGATGCAAATAAAGGCCGGCCACATGAACCAATAGCTGAGCATGTTCAGCGTCGGGAACGCCATGTCGTCCGCACCGATCATGAGCGGAATCAAATAGTTTCCAAATGCGCCCGCCAAAATCGGGATGATTACGAAAAAAATCATCACGGTGGCGTGCATCGTAAATAGCGTGGTGTAGAATTCCGGCGAAATCTGCCCACCTTCTCCGGAAAACAACATGGGACCGATAATGGGCATATTGGTCCATGGCCAGGCCAGTTGCCAACGAATCCCCAAGGCAAGTAAACCACCCACCAGGAACCACAGCAACGTGGAAAACAAGAATTGTAATCCGATGATCTTATGGTCCCGGGAAAAGACGTAGGTACTCAGGAATTGGCCCACGCGTACGCGGCGATCGGCGCGGTCGATCGTATGACCCGACGTATCAGCGGTGATACTACTCATTTTCAGTCCCCGTTTTCGGAGTGAACTCCGACCGTTCTTGCGCTGCGTATTCGTTGTTCAACCACTTTTCGAACGATTCGCGGGATTCGATGGTGATTCGACCTCGCATCTTGTAGTGCCCCCAACCGCAAAGCTCGGCGCACACGATGTCATGAACGGCCAACTTGTTTGCCTTGAACCAAACGTACTGCTTCATTCCGGGAACGATATCTTGTTTGACACGTAACTGCGGTAAGAAAAAACTATGGAGCACATCTTGGCTTTTGATTGCCAGCACGACATCCTCATTTACCGGGACGTGCAAGTCGTTGACGGTGTGCACGTCGTCGGCCGTAAACATGAGTCCGTCAGTGCCTGGATAACGAATGCGCCACTCGAATTGACGAGCCGTCACTTCTGCCAATGCCGGCTTGGGAACCTGATGACCTTCAACCTCGATCTTAGGGCGCCGCAATTTGTGGTCGGCCCAAGCATTCATCTGATAAATGGCGATGAACAACAGCGTGGCCGCCGGCAGAATGGACCAGACCACTTCAAGAGCATGGCTGCCGTGCGAGTACTTCACCGGATTCGGGTTGTTCTGGGCATCGTATTTCCAAAGAAACCAAAACAGAACCACGGTCGTGCCGACAAAGATAATGCCGGTTAGATACAGAATGAACAAGAACAGTTGATCGATGATACCGCCGTAGTCATTGATGTTTTCCGGAAGCCAATACCCTTGCAGTGGCCACAAATCAGCCATCGGCCAAACAAAGATCAGCACGCCGAAAATCGGAACGCTGAGAAAAAAAACACTCCAAAATCGTCCCACATAAACCTCCGAGATTACAGGCGATCCCGATGCACCGGACTGCTCTCCACGGGTGGCCGGCTTATCGATTCAAAAGGCAAGCTGCGAACATAGTCGATCAGGCACCAGATGTCGTCCTGAGATAGGCCTTTGGTATCTGCTGGTGCCGCGGGATCCTTCATCAATACCGCTGGCATTCCCGATCCATCGATACCATTTTTGAGGCGCCAAAATAGATCGATTGGCCGACGCCCACCTCGGTAAACACCTTGCCGCAGATTTCGCGGGCGAATATTGCGGGGGGGCAACGCACCCAAATCAAGGTATTCAGCGATTGCGTCCGGGACGGTCGGGTCGAGCTCTTTGGTCCACTCGTCAAAATCGGTGATCTGACCATCCCCCAACGCGGATTCACCGTGACACTTGATGCAGTTCGCCACGACGCCGTAAAACAATTCACGGCCGCGTCGAATAGACTCAACCACCTTCTCCGGACTGCGTTCAGCCTCGGCGCGACGGGGCACCGGAGTTGCCGACGCGTCGGCATCGTTCCATTTCCCGGCGGCCTCAGCTGCCAAGGTTCGGACGGATTCCAGCTGGTCTTCGTACTTCTTTCGTTCTGTCGGGGCTGTCGATTCTTTTAGTGAAACATCGATTAACCGATCGTTCTCCTCCAAATCTGTTTTGCAATACTGAATGATGTTTCGCTCCGTCTCGCCCCGCAGGCTGAGATATCGAACGTAATGTACGAGTGCCTCTAATTCGTCGTCCGTTAACAGCTTGAAGGAAGGCATGGCCGTGCCGGGGATCCCCTCAATCAAGACTCGACGAAGGTCGTCATGCGTGGGCTTAAAGCCTTTTGGAGTCGATTTGAATTTGAATACCCCCAAGCGATAGTCGCGAGGGTACGGATTCAGGAAAGCGGCTGTGGGACCCAACCCATCGCCCGTCACACCATGACAGTGGACACAATGTTCGCGATATAGACCGCGGGCTCGACCGCTAGTGTCACGGCCAACCGCACCGGAGGCCGCCGTGAGTTTGATTGGATCAAGAATCTTGGAAGTGTCCACCTCCCCCAACGCGGCCACATACGGTTCGTCCGGAGTTCCGAATAACGCCACTAATGCGGTTTGTATATCGCGTCGGCGAGTGTCATTAAAGGGCTGCTTCAGCTCGCGCTCCTGCTTGTGGATAAACACGTCGTTCGAGACAAATGCGAGGGGCTGAGGGGAACAGCCGGCAAACGCGCCCAGCCCAAACGTGAAGCTGACAACCATCAAAACACAATTGTTTAAGGGCGACTTGGACATCGTTATGAAGATTCGAGTGTTAAACAAACTAAGTCCGAAAATATTGAAACGTACGCCAAGCCAAAGCGCCAGCGAGGCAATTCTCGCAGACCGCCTTGCGCTGGGATGTTGTCCATTTGCATGCCCGAAGTGTGCCACTGGCAGCCGCCGAAAAACGTTTCGACGTACGATAACGCCCCTTTCGGCGGCAAGCCAGTGCTCAAGCTGGTCGCGATCTGCGTTCAGGTGGGACCCAAAACAGTCCCCGTAAACTTTTTCTCCTTGCGCCGAGCGTATTCCGATTCACGCACTGGCTTTCCGCCGAACGACGTTTTCCTGGCTATTTAAGTCCACTCCGGCGGCTGCCAGTGGCACACTTGGCGTTGCTGTACTGCATTACTTGTTTTGCGGTTCATAAATGGATTCACTGGAACACGGAAGCGTCGATGGCGACTTCCAAGGTTTTGGTTTCGCCCGGTGTGAGTTTCAATGCGAGCTTGCCCTTAGGTAGTTTCGTGGCCGCACCGTTAAGAGTGACTTGCTGCAGACTCCCCTTCTCTTGCCATACGCGAAACTCTAGTGGAACGCCGGCAGGCACATTGGCGATTTCGAATTCGCCTTCTGGATTGCTGACGGCGAAATAGGGGTTGTCACACACCATCATCCAGGCTTTCATCCAGGGGTGAATGCTACAGGAAATGGGAAAAGGGGCTGGCGATGCAGCACCTGGCTCGTACGTCATTTGGGTGTTAACAGGGATCGTAAAATTGCCGCCCCGCGCACCGCGCTTCGAATCCAAATTCGTGTTGTGTCCCACTGGGTCGCTGTTTTTGATCAACGCCTTTTGGGTGGCTCGCATTGCAAACACATGAGACAGAAACACACAATTTTTCTGATCAAACACCACGTCGGCGGTCTTCGTCGCTTGATACGTTTCGTGTTCCCAATTAGGGTCGTCTCGCGGTGTTACCGTAGCGAGGTAAATCAATACGTTGGCGAGTCCGCCGCTGGAACTGACGACCACGCTTTCATCCAGTACCTTACGACCGCCGGGCGCACAGACTTCAACATCCTTGTCGACGTTGACGGTAACTCGTTGCGGTGGCGTCCCCGTTATCCGAAACACTCCTTTTATGGTGGCAAAGCCCTGAGGTGTGCCTAGATCGGCCGGATTGCTTGCTGCACCCGCCGCGCCAGCACGCAAATCAAGGGATCGACGCACCATGGAGGCTGCAGTCCCATCGGCCAAATCGGTCTCGGGAATGTGGCGCGCACATCCACTGATTAGCGCGAACCCCAGCCCCGAAAACAAAACGCTGAACCTGATGCCTAGATTCAAAATGTGGACAACGGTCGTCATGACAGTCAACTTATTCTCATGATGGGTGATCTTTCGGCAGTTCCTTTTTTACTGAAATAATTTGAGTGGAACCTTTATTTCCCCCAAGTCATTTTTGCCCGATTTGATCACTTGGTTTTCTAGTTTTCCTTTGGGCCAGGTTGCTAGTTTTTCATTCAACTTAATGTCCTTAACGTATCCCTTCTCGTGCCAAACTTGGAACGTCCATTTTCCTACCGGTAAGTTTTTAATTTCAACTTTGCCGTTCTCGTCGCTGACCGCCATGTAGGGCGTTTCTTTGACCAGCAAATGACTCTTCATCCAAGGATGAATGTTGCACGAAACCGGTGCCCCCAGACGTTCTTCTTTCGGAAATTTTTGCTTCATGACACCACCGCCCGGGATCAGATTGTTCTGACCTGGGTTTACCGAGGTTTGTATGTTCGTATTGTGTCCCACCATATCCTTGTTCCCCACTAATAGGGTCTGGGTTGTTCGCAGGATCATCGCTCGTGGTTCGAATCGGCAGCCAGTATTATCCAAGGTGACCTCCGACTTCTCGGTCGCCTTGTAATCGTCATGAACCTTAGTGGTGACACCTTTTTCCAGGAAAAGCCACACGAAGATATTGGCGATTCCGCTATTCGCGGAGTTGACCACCAAAGTTTCATCTAACAGCTTGAATTTTCCGCAAAACGGCAGGTCTTGAGTGACTGTGATGGGTTTGGGAGTGGGAATCGGACCGTCCAGCTTAAAGGTCATGGTCAGATCGCCCCATTCATCCGCACCGAACACCGTTGTCGAACTGAGACACAGTGCCAAGACGAACATCAACATTCGCATTTTCATTTTTTTTCTCCCGGTTCCAGTTTCTGCGCTTTCAGTTTCCGCATAGTCCACACCAACCCGACGCGCAAGCGAGTTCCGCGAGAATTGCCTCGCTTGCGCTTCGGGTTGGTGTGGACCTTTCTTCAGAGTATACGCCCGTCAATTCCCGGTGAAAATGCGTCCCTTTGTCGCACACAGGTGCTCGTCCGACTTAACGCTGACATTGAC
>JANNPR010000969.1:0-4121 GCA_031400345.1 Planctomycetota bacterium
ATCCATCGCGCCGACGCAAATCGCTCACGAGTTCGTAATCGTCGCGCATTTGCCACGGTATACAAGGGAATGAGCTGCCGGCGTGACGAGAGCGCGTTCGCTCGCTACGAAGCCGCGCTAAAAGCACAACATGCGGAAATGGGATTGAAACATTGAGCGGCGGCGACAGCAACCGAATGAACTGGCAAGTCTGCGACAGCGACCGAGAACTCTGGGAGCGCGATCTGTCTTCCTTTGTACCCGCACAAATCTTTGATGCACACTTGCATCTCTATGCAAACTTTCATTTTCGCGGGCGACCTCCGGCACTTTGTGGGGAGGGACCATCCGTGGTGGGTTGGGAGCAATTTCAGCACCACATTTCACAAATGATGCCTGGCCGCCGAGTCACTGGATTGGCTTTTGGATTTCCATGGCCCCTGGTCAACTTCGCCGACGCAAACGATTTCATCGCACGCGAGACGGATCGCCCGGAAGCATTCGGGCAAATGCTGGTGCAACCTTCGATGGACCGCGCCTTCATTCACGAGACCGTGATTCGCCATCAATTCGTCGGCCTGAAACCGTACCATGTTTTTGCCAGCCAGACCCCCACATTTGAAGCCGGAATCAGCAGCTTCTTGCCTGAGCATCAAATGGAGGTCGCTGATGAACTGGGATTGTCGATCACGTTGCACATTGTTCGACCTCGAGCGTTAGCCGACCTGGCCAACCAACAGGTACTACGACGCTACGCCACGAGGTATCCGCGAGCTCGTTTGATCTTGGCGCATGCGGCGCGTGGCTTCAATCCTCATCATACGATGGAAGGTATTGCTGCACTTCGCGGTCTGAATAACATCTGGTTCGATACTTCAGCGGTCACAGACTCAGGGGCATTCGAAGCCATCTTGCGCGAGTTTGGACACAAACGACTGCTCTACGGCTCAGATTTTCCCGTGTCGCACTTACGTGGACGATGTGTGGCATTGGGTGACAGCTTTTTGTGGCTTTCTCACGAGAACACAAACGTTTCCGCCGCCTATCGCGAGGTGCAGTTCAGCCTGGTGGGTTTGGAATCGTTGCGCTCGCTGAAGGTGGCGGCGTTAAGTTTGGGATTAACCGATTCTCAAGTCGAAGACGTGTTCTATAACAATGCCGCCGAGATGTTCGGCCTGCGCTAGACGGACCGACTAAGTCTCCACCGACGACATTGGTAAAAACGACGTGAGCGGGTGGGACGGATCTCAGCCCGGAGGGCGGCATGTAGCAGCCAGGGATGGCAGCGCTTGGTCGGCGTAGTCCATCATTTGTTCGCAGCCCCGGCCGGGGCTTAATCCATTTAAACGCTGCCATCCAGGGGGCGTGGGGTATGTTTGTTTCAACAATCCCGCCTGAGCCATGAATCGGGAGAAACATCAAGGGGATTCGACTGACAATTCCGTGGGCGGTCCCGACAAGCGAATTTAAATCTCGTCAAGTTTCGCCTCCATCGCAATAACGACGCAAATCGGCGGACGACTAATTAGTAAATCTTTTCAGATTGCGCCGCGGATTGGGGCGTCCTATTCGATGTATTAAAAGGACCCAGAGTTCTCTGCGCTAGGTCTGCGCACATCACGCCCTATTAGGGCGGTCGAGTATTTCCCCCACCTTAGTTGACATGGTCGATTCGCCTGTTACATTCTTCTTCGCTTTCCCTCCTTGGCCGGCGCCTATTCAGGGCAAATAGGCCATAAGAATTACTCAGAAGTCTGATGTGGAGAAAATCTCATGCCACTACGATCGAAGTTAAGCCATGCACGATTTGGCCTTGCCCGCTGGTGGCGTAAGTCACGACAGCATTCGCGACGACCACAGCAACGTTCCCGCCGTGCAATTCTTTTCGAGTCCCTTGAGTCTCGACATCTCTTGACTGCCCTTCCCGTGCTGTCGATCGACTCGTTCGAAGGGCCTGAGGGCGTATACTCTTCATTTCTGACAGCGACACTTTCATACCCGCCAGCCGTAGCGGTTACTTTTAATTACCAGAGCTATGATGGATCCGCAACTTCCGGATTCGATTACGCGGCAGTAAGCGGCTCGTTAACAATCTTGCCGGGCGAGGTCCAGGTGATTATCGGTCTATCGCTCATTTCTGACGGCATTCCTGAAGGGTACGAAACTTTTAAAGTCGTCTTGTCTAATGTTGTTGGAGCGGAACTCATCGGCCATACCGGATACGTAACAATTGTTGATCCACTTCCTAGCTTGATAATCGCGAATGCATCGGCTGCCGAAGGAAACCAGCTCATCTTTCCTGTTACGCTATCGGAGGCGAGTTACTCCTCCGTCAGCGTTTCCTTCAATACGGTCGAGGGTACCGCGACCAACCTAGACATTCATAGCAAGTCCGGAACACTCGTTTTCCAGCCTGGCGAAACCACGAAATACATTTCGGTGTTTGCCGAAGAGGACCTTGAAGTAGAGAACGCCGAAGGTTTTAGCGTCGTTTTAACGGATGTAGTTGGTGCCGCACTGCAAGTAGCAACAGGCAATGGTCATATCGTAGATACTACTGCAACGCCGTCAGCGGCAATACGTGTCCTTGGATGGACTGGCGAGCCTATACACAAAAACAATGTGGACGTGGAGTTTCCCAACTCCCATTTAGGCGATGTGACGCAACGTACTTTCACATTGACCAATGACGGCTCCTCTGTGCTGAATTTCGACTCACAGAGTATCTCTATTCCGTCTGGTTTCGAATTGGTGAATCAGTTCCCCACGAGCGTGCCCCCAGGAGAATCTGCAAATGTCACGCTCCGCCTAAATACGACCTCGATTGGACGAAAGGGTGGCATCTTTTCCTTTGCCACAAATGATCCCAATGACCGTTCGTTCTCGTTTCCAGTTTTCGGAGAAGTGTGGCCGGCTGCATACGTCAATTCAAGTCCAGTGGCTACAGCCACGCTTCCAGACGTCGAGCTCACTTCCGCTTTGCCCGATACGATTGTTGATCTAACTGGTCTCTTCTCGGACACAGACACGGTCAATGGTAGCGACCGGTTGAAAATCTCGATCGGTAACAATAGTCAGCCTCTCAGCCTTCAGCCGTCACTCGACGGAACTCTGCTTCGACTCGAGCGGACCTCACCTTCATCTACGCCAGCGACACTATCACTCAAGGCAACAGATAAGTGGGGATTCGAAGCTCAGGCAAGCTTCCAGATCACGCTTCCACCGGCACCGATTACACTTGTTGCCGAAACATCACATTCAACTGAAGAATATGAACAGGAGTTTAAGGTCGCCTCGTTCACAGTCCCCACTACCTCCGATGCAGCTGATTTCGCTGCCGTCATCGACTGGGGCGACGGCGTTCGCTCAACCGGTTCGATAGTGAACGACGGCCAGGGTGCATTCAGCGTCCGCGGCAATCATACCTATGCAGCCCCTGGAAACCAGCCGGTTACCGTGCAGGTCCAGAAGGTCAACGGTGCAAGCGCTTCCGCGACGACCACAATCCCGATTGCGCAGGCTCGGCCAAGTGTATGGACTGAATCGGGAGCTGACGACGGAAATGGCAGCGTGGTGTTTCAGATCAAAAGACGCGGAGACACAAGTGAAGCTGTCACGATAAACTACTCCACGTCGCATGACTTCGCGCCGCCGCCAAATATGACGGCTGCCGTTTCCGGCGTCGACTATTCAGCTACCAGCGGATCTGTGGTCTTGAACTCGGGTCAATCCGCAGCAACGGTCTCTGTCCCAACTCTGCCGAACAGTCCAAATACGGGAGGACGAGATTTTCTATTGCTTCTTTCGACTCCAAGCCAAGCATCCAACCCGCAACTCCTTTCGAGTACTGTTCGAGGAGTCATTGGAGCACCAACGATCTCCGCGCCTGCGATTTCCGTTCTCGGCAGGGGAACGGTATTGATCGATGGACAAAGCACGTTGAATCTTGGAACGGCGCCAATCGGTCAGCCCTTAGTCACGTCCTTGCAATTGTCCAATACAGGCAATGCCAACTTGGTAATAAACAATATAGTACTTCCAACTGGATTCGGGATAAGTGCTAACCAGACCTACCCGTTTACTTTGGCTCCGAACGGAGTCCGAGTCGTACAGCTTTCGCGGAGTACGACGACGGGAGGAAC
>JANNPR010001002.1:0-2149 GCA_031400345.1 Planctomycetota bacterium
GCCACCCCCACGACCGCCGCCGCCGCCACCCCCACGACCGCCGCCGCCGCCACCACCACCACCACCACCACGTTCTTCGCGTGGGCGAGCTTCATTGACGGTTAAGGGCCGGCCATCGTGAGCCTTATCATTCAACCCGCGAACGGCTTCCAAGGCGGCGTTGTCATCCGCCATTTCCACAAACCCGAATCCTTTGCTTCGACCTGTCTCCCGGTCCTGAATGACCTGAGCGCTGCGCACCTGGCCATATTCAGAAAACATCTCCTCTAAACTTGCGCTAGTTACGTTATAGCTCAAGTTCCCGACATACAACTTCTTACCCACCGTACAACTCCTAAAATGGAACCTCACAACCCGATTGGTGCTTTCCGGGTCGAATCGAAAGGGACCAGAATGGTGGCCCGCCAGCTGGCAAAGGCGAAACATGACGCAGCAAACTAGATTCCCGAAGAACCAACGCTATCGACCGTGTCGTCAAACCAACCGGCTAAACTATACCACACGGCAGTAACTGGGCAAAATGTCAATTAAAAACTCAGCATCCGTCGATACTTCTCCATTCTTAATTCAATGTCGCTTCGTTCAATGTGCTTCATTTTTTCCAGACTGAAATCTTCAACATTGAAGCTGGCTACTAAGATGCCGTAGGCCATTGCTTCCTTGAGCGTTTTCGGTTCGAAGTTGTCTTGTGCCGCCAAATAGCCCATCAGGCCTCCGGCAAAGCTGTCGCCGGCCCCGGTTGGGTCGATGACATCCTCGGTCGGGTAAGCTGGCAAAACGTAGGTTTCGTGATTCGAAAAGAACATGGCACCGTGTTCCCCCTTTTTCATCACTACAAAGGACGGTCCCATTTTCAAGATCTTGTGGCCGGCGCGCACTAAATTTTCGTCTTGCGTTAATAACTTGGCTTCGCTGTCGTTGATTACTAGGCCATCGACGCGTTTGAATAGCTGCATCAATTCGTCATGCTGCTCTCGGATCCACAGGTCCATGGTGTCAGCCACAACCAGACTTGGGCCCGTCGCTTGATCCAACGTCTTCATCTGAGTACCAGGTGAACCATTCGCCAGAAACAAGAATTTGCAGCGGCGAAAATTGTCCGGTAGGTTGGGATTGAAGTCGCCGAAGACATTCAGATGAACTTCCAGAGTCTCGCGGTCGTGCATGTTCGGTTGATACTTCCCTCGCCAACGGAACGTCTTTCCGCCCCGAACCACCTGTAATCCAGTAGTGTCAATTCCTCGAGAGTTGAGCAACTTAGTGTGTGCCGCTGGCCAATCGTCTCCGACAATCCCCACCAGCTGGACGGGTCCGAAATAACTGGCTGCGTATGAAAAATATACTGCTGAGCCACCCAAAACATCAGCCCGTGAATCCCAAGGTGTCTCGACGCTATCCAAGGCCACGGACCCGACGACAAGCAACGACATAATTTAGCGCTTTCCGGTTTATTCTTTTTTTTCCACGGTTACCAATACGGGCATACTTGCGTAGGTCGCCTTCATCACGAAGTTGATGGACACGTTGGCCATCACGGCAACTTGCTGATTTTCCACAGGCGGAGCGTCCGCCGCAGCGGTTAAGGTGATCGAGCCGTCGGAGGTGGTTCCAGTCAACAGCGTTTTGCTATTCTTGCCGTCCATGGATACGCCAGTCGGCAAGGAATTTCCGAAGACGCTGCTCAAGTGGTTGTAGGTCACGTCGAGCGTAACATTTTTATCAAACCCTTCGGCCCGCAAGATATTGATATCGAGTTTTTTGGATTCTCCAGGCTTCAGCCGCACTTCACAGGCGCTCAACACCACGCCGCGAATGTCGTTGGCACACCCAACACTGATCGTGTGCAAACTGACGGGCCAGTGACCGCGTCCGCCACCGGGCTGGTAGATCTCCTGGAGATTCAGTGCCTCAGCGGTGAGCGGGATCGATTCCGTGTCGCTTATTTTGTGTGTCGCCGTGCCGGTGATGCGAACGTTGACTGCGGACATGGGCGAGTCATGGTCAGCCCACAGAACAATGCAGCCATCCTGTCCTTTTTCCGTGATACGGCCGGCCGATGCCATCACACCTTGTGGCAAGTCATAGATATGTAGTTGGACCTCGCCCTGAAACCCATTTTTTCGATTCACCCGAACAAAGATGACTCCTG